>DASSYU010000118.1:0-14164 GCA_035703125.1 Pseudolabrys sp.
GGAAAAAAGCCAGAAGATTTGGTCCATAGGCCATTAAGCCCCCATCACGCGCAAAATCGGTAAAAAGTGTCACCGCCGGCAAACGCTGGGCCAAAGCGAGTTCGGCGAGGAATTTCGTATTGGTTCCGATGATGGGTGACGACAGAAACAGGAGCCCGCCTACGCCGTGCATTTTGGCTGATTGGAATGCGCTCTCTAGATCGGTACGCTTACGTATTTCAATCATCTCCAGTTTGAGTTTAAGAGTTTGCGCTGCCGTCTCGATCGCCTTCAATTTCGTCGTACCGGTTGCTGGGTCCCAGAACACACCGACGCTCGTGAGCTGGGGAACGGTTTCCTTCAACAGTTCAAGCCATTTCTTGCTGAAATCGGGAAAATCGAGAAATACTCCAGTGAGGTTGCCTCCAGGACGCGTAACGCTAGCGATGAACCCGCTATCCACTGGATCGCTCTCAAAATCGCTTGCGACAATGGGTATCGTTGTTGTGGCCGAGCGGGCCGCCCGCACAGCTGTGGGGCTAACAGCAAGGATAAGGTCCACCTTGCGTTTGACCAGATCGGCCGCCATCGGATCGAGCAACGCGGCGTCACCGCCGCTAACCTTTGCGACAATTTCGACATCTTCCGGTTCACGAAATCCACCTGCGCGTATCCCGGCAAGAAACGCCGCAATTCGCGGCGGAGCTGCTGCCGCTGTGCCGGGATACAAAAACCCAACGGTGCGGATTTTGGTTGTTTGCTGCCCGTGGGCAACAATTGGCCAAGCGGTCATGCCGCCGAGTAGACCGATGAATTCGCGCCGCCTCATTGCCGCCCCCGAGGCTCTCAGGACGGCACTATCGTAGCGGTTCCAATAACGGTCGTTAAGGACCGCCCAATGTCCGCTTTGGGTCAGAAGCAGACATGTGCGCCGCAATAAGCGATGTCCGCTTCACCCCCAATAGCGACCGCGAAACCAGACTCGCGCAACCGGTCATGTCCGCTTTACCCCCGAAAGCGGACATATGCGGTGCAAGCCGTCATGTCTGCTTTGGGCCAATAGCGGACATCTCCGGTTTATTCGATCGCCTCGTCGGCACGCAGCACCGTGTCGACACGACCCCATCATCGTTCGCCTCCCCAGTGCGCGCTGCCTTCACACGGCAGCGCTCGTGTGCGCTCCCGAGGAGATTGACGCGTTGGTAGACCGGCATTCGAGTTTCAGTGCGAAGACTCCCTGATGATGGCGCGCGGCGCCAAATGCATGCGGGCTTGCACCGCAATGATCCGAAGGGCCTTGCCGGGTCCGCGCCAGCGCCATGCAAGCGGCGCGGCGTTTTCGAGCCGCTCCGCAAAAGCGAAAAGCATGACGGCCAGCATCGTCAAAACGTGTGCCTGTCCGGCGAAGAGCGGCAGCAGCATTAACGCCCAGCATGCGCCGACGCAGGCGGCGCCGTGAGTCAGCCCGAAGTCGAACGCGGCGCGATCCGCCGGCGCGCCGAACGCGGCCAGTTGTGGCCGGCGATGACATCGGTTCAGGCACCACTGCTTGGCGGGCGAAACCTGCCACAGCGTTGCCGCCGATGCCGAAAGCGCGAGGCCCATGCGCGCATCGGAAGAAGCCAGTTGCGCCGCGAGCGCCACAAGCTGCAGGCCCACGCCCGCGATCGTCCACACGGCCCCATATCCGATGACGAACAGAGACATCGCGCGCGCCCTCCGGTTCGCGAGGCTGCGCTCGCGCACATGCCGCAGCGGCGCGGCGATCAGCGGCGGCGTCATGGCGGCGAGCATCAGCAGCCAGCCCCATGCGAGTTGCATCGGGGAATTGAGCACGAATGCCATGCTGAACGAATCCGACAGCGGCGTCCGCAGGCCGGCGGAGCAGAGAGCGGGGATCGTCACATCATTCCAACAGAACGCCAGCAAAAGCCAGGCGACCAGGCTGGTCACGACGAGCCATCCGCTGAACCGGCGCGTGGCGCACCACATCGAGCGACCCCCGCTCAATTGCTCTGCCGGAACACGCTGATGCGGCCGATGCTGATCTGGGCCTCATCAGCCACCGGGTTACGCGGCACCAGCAGCACGTGCAGTTGCCCCGCCTCGATAGCGCGGGAAAGATGCAGCCTGTCGATGATGCCGGAAATATCAAGCACGTAGGTCAGCCCGTCGCCGGCGTGCTTGTCGTCGGCCGTCGACGCCTTGCGCACGCCGAACAGCGCAACGCTGCCTGCCAAATGGTCGGGATGATTGGCGGGATTTTCGCCTTCCGGCACGTTGATATAGACGTTGAAGGCGGTCGCGTCGCTGATGCCACGCACATTCTCGAGGTTCAGGAAAACCCGGTCAGGGACCGCTGACGTTCTGGCTGCCTCGTTCAGGTTGGTTGACAACCTGTTCCGGGCCGCGGGGTCGAGCGCGATGGAGGTCCTGGCCTCCGCGCCGGACAAACGGATGCTTTCGGTGTTTGCGCCGAGGAGTTCGACGGTCTTGGCCATGGCGGTCCTCCGGGCAATTGCGGTCGCCTCTGTGATACCAACGCCGAGGCGTTCGAGCCGCGCCACGAGCGGGGACGGCGGCGCCGACAGGTCGTCGTAATTGTATCCGAGCGTCGCCAGATTGCTCATCTCGCCGGGCGTGTAGGTCCAACTTTGCCCTCCCGGCATCGGCAATATGAAGGCGTGCTCGCCGATCGATGCGGGCCCATTGATCCAGTTCGCCTTGGACGGATCAACGTGGGCGGCCGAGTTCTGCCGCCATACCTCCCACAGCCGGTCAATATTCGCATGATGCAGCCAGAAGATCGGATCGAGCCCGGCCGTGTCCGGATCGGACATCAGTCCGGGCTCTTGCGGTGACAGTCCGCCGCCTACGAGGCCATGCACCCAGTCATGCGGCTGCGTCTCGATTGCGCCATGGACCCTGCCTCCATGCGCGAATCCGGTGCCGACGCCGCCGAAGCCCGGGCTGCCGCCGCTCGCCACTCCCTCGAAGTCCGGCTCTCCGAGTGCATTCATGTTGACTTCGCTCAGCGGCACGAAAACGTTGCCATCCCCGTTCGGACCGTAGCGCTGTTCGACAAAAAGCGGATTGTCGCCGGTGCCGTCCGGCCAGTTGGCGGATGCAAAGGCGGGGGGCAGCCCGTCCTGCTTGAAGTAATTCCAGTACGGCAGCGCCCAGTCATTGGGTCCGCCGAGAGCGACCACCGCATCGCGAATGACGGCCTCGAATGCGATCAGATAGCCGCGGTGCCAGGGCAGAAAATACCAGCTGCCGTGCTGACACTGGTTCCAGTAGGTATTCCTGTCGGCCTGGCTTGGCGGCGTATCGGTGGAGCTGAGATAGCCGTACTGCTGCCACAACGGCGGGAAGATCCCGTGGATCGCGGCGTAGAACCGCCAGCCGGTCCTGTCGTTGAGCGCGCGCGCCTTCATCGCCTTGACGCCGCGTGCATACCAGAGGATCGGGTCCGCCCAGTCCGATCCCAGCGCCCAGACGTTTCGGCGTGTGCTTGCCATATTGCGCTCCCTCCGTTCGAGGAACAGCAGCAAAGATTTATTGGAACGAAATAATCTAACCCTCCGGGTTTTTGATCGGAGGTAACGCGATGCGGCGACGATGTCCGCTATCGGCACAATTATGTCCGCAAGTGTGAGCCATTTAATATTAAGCCCGCGCAGTTTTCGATATCTGTGTCAGCGGGGATATCGAAAGAGGAGATATCTCATGTGCTGCATGTGTCAGATCGTGCCTGAACGCGTGTTGAAGCGCCTCGCAGCCGACCGAAAATTTTCAGCAGAGCAAAGAAAGAATTTCGCCGACACAATCAAGATCGACACGCAATTGCGACGGCTGCGCACCCAGGCGGCGAGGTTAACCCGCGTTGCAGGGCTGATCGCCGAAGCACCCACGGTCGCGCCCGCGCCGGCCATCACCGTGTACGATTGCAATCATGGTCAAACCCTGCCCGGGGCTCAGATCCTCAACCCGGCGACGTCAACGGATCCAACCGCAAAGCACGTTTTTTCGGAAACAAAATCGATCGAGGCATTCTACGCGCAGGTCTTCGGACGAAATTCGATCGATGACGCGGGAATGACGATGATTTCGTCAATTCACTATGGCGTGCGTTACAACAATGCCTTCTGGAACGGTTCGCAGATGACGTATGGCGATGGAGATGGCTCGATCTTCCTCGATTTCTCAAGAGCCAATGACGTCATCGGCCACGAGCTGACCCATGGCGTGACCCAGTACAGTCTTCAGCTTAACTACACGAACGAAGCCGGCGGCCTGAACGAGAGCATGTCGGACTGTTTCGGCTCGATGTTCCGTCAATGGGAAGCAAATCAGAACGCCAAGCAAGCCGACTGGCTCATCGGCAAAGACATCATGGGGCCTTCCGCACTTGAGAGCGGCTATAGCTGCCTGCGCGACATGGCCGATCCCGACGCGAAACATTGCCTTGCGCCGCAGCCGACCAAATACTCGCAGGTCAAGCCCGGCATGGATCCGCACCTGAGCAGCGGACCTCCCAACCTGGCCTTTTGCACGATCGCAAAAGCCGTCGGCGGCAACAGTTGGGACCAGGTTGGCCAGGTATGGTATAGGTCAATGACGGGCTTCGGTCCTGCACCAAACCTGAAAATGACGGCGTTTGCGGATCGTACCCGTGCTGTCGCGGCTGAGCTCTATCCCAACGACACAGCTCTTGCTCGTGCAGTCGACGCCGGATGGAAAAAGGTCGGGCTGTAGCCGCCGCCCACAGAGCTTGAAGCTGACAAGGAAAGGCAATGGGCACGGTAAAGATCGAGAAGATCGGGGGACTGGCCGGTTTCGGATTGCCCGGTTCGAGAATAAAGAGCAGCGGGGAGACCGCGATCTCAGCGCTTTCCTCGGCCGACCAGGCCTGGGTCGAGGCCTTGTTCCTGAAGCCGGCCCGCTCGCAGGATGCGGGAAAAGAGCGCGACGCGCATTGTTACCGGATCACGCGCACAGAGAACGGGCGCGACCAGACCGTTGAAGTGCCTGAAGCACAGGTGCCCCACGCGCTTAAGGCGTGCGTGACCGACAAATTGCTTTGACCCATAATCGTCGCGGTCCGCATTTCGACACGAAAGAGCCGCCGCGAATGGAACAGATTTCGACGGTCCACGAATAAGGTCGGCCAAGCGGAAAATCTGGCGGGCCAATCTAGATCGCGCAATCTTCGACCGTTATCTGTCTCACCCCAAAGATATCGCGGTTATGTCACTCGCGCGGATCGGCGAAGGCCAGCTTGCGGTAGTCCTCCACCCTTCACCGCGGAAACGCCATGCGAGATGTCCGCTTTGGGTCAAAAGCAGACATTTGCGCCGCAATAAGTCATGTCCGCTTTACCCCCCAAGAGCGGACATGTGCAGCGCAATAGCTGATGTCCGCTAAGGGGCAAAAGCAACTCATCAGTGGTTCGCTCACTGTCTCATGCATGCGTCATAGTAAGATTGATAAGAACGACTTCTCTGAGCTACCCTCCGTGTACCGCCGACGACAGCGCCGACCCCAGCACCGCGCCCGGCATTTCCGCTTATCGAACCGACGACCGCGCCACGCGCTGCGCCACGTGCTGCTCCTGTTGTCGTGGGCGTCGAAGCAGCAGCGTTGCGAGCATAAGCTGCGCAACGCTCAGATTTCGTTTGGGCTATCGCGGTATTAGACACGATTACAGCCGCGACGGCGACCGTAAGAAATACAGTCAATTTCATCCAACCCCTCCCGGCACTCAGTAATGATATCTGCGGTTCTATCGATGATATTGACGCAAGTGGCATGTCCGCGTTGGCTTACTAAGGCTTCATTTTAATGCCGAGCCTTGCTCTCTCATCCTTGAACACTACGGCAATTGCATCGATGATCCGAATGCCCGGATTTGCTTTGCAATGCACAATTATCTCATGTTCAAGCATTTTTGCCCTAGTCGGATTGAATAAATGTTTTTTGCCAAGGCCATTGTACCAGCCGCTGTACCATGCGGTGAGCATGTCGGCGTCCTCTTGAAAAGTTCCTGCAAGTTGGGCGCAAGTTAGACGTTGCACGTCGAGAAATCCGTTGGCATCGGTATATGCCGTTAATGGTGTTTGCGCCGCTGCACTTGAACAGGCAATAGCGAGAGCAAATGCTCCGATAGAAAATCGCATGCCCTTTATCTCCGTTTGGTTATAGGTGAAAGGCTGAGGGAAGAATTAGTAAGAGGCCCTACACTCAACCGTTGAGCATTGATTTGGATCAAATAGTCATCGTTTAGTCCGCGGCGGCCAATGTCCGCTTCACCCCCTGAAAGCAGACATTTGCGCTGCACAAGTCAATGTTTGCTAAGGGCCAGAAGCGACATCGCACCCGCAGCACCTTATTCGATCACGTCGTCAGCGCGAGAAAGCAGTGAAGGCGGCACAGTCAATCCGAGCGCTTTGGCGGCTCTAAGATTGATAACCAACTCGAATTTCGTTGGCTGCTGGACTGGCAGGCTAGAAGTTTTCTCTCCTTTGAGAATCTGTGCGGTCAGGATCCCGCCTTGGCGATAAGCATTGGGAATATTCGTCCCGTAGCTGATCAACCCGCCGGCGTCGGTTGATTCACGAAAGGGAAAATCGTGGGAATTTTAGCTTGCGAAGCAGACTTCGCGAATTGCTCGCTGCGCGACACAAAAAATGGATCGGAGCCAATCAGCAAAGCATCGGGTCGATTCCCGGCAAGAACCTTGAAGGCTTCGTCCAAGTCGGCCACCGTGGTCGCGTTTAACGTCGTGATCTGAAAACCATTGGCCTGGGCAGCCGCCTGAACTTCCCTGATCTCCGGCACAGCATCCGGCGTGTTCGGATTGACGATCATCACAATATTGCCGGCCTTGGGCAGAAGCTCGCGCAATATCTCCAAACGCTTTTGTGCAAGTGGCCCCGTGATCAACGTGATTCCGGTTGCATTGCCGCCGGGTCTGTTAAAACTTCCTACAAGTCCCGCGGCAACTGGATCAAGACCCACCACAAAGACGATTGGTATGGTCGTTGTTGCAACTTTCGCTGCAAGCGCAGCTGGCGGAGAACCTGCAAAGATTACATCGACGTGTCGTCGCGCCAACTCTCCCGCCATCCCCGACAGTCGGTCGTATTGGCCATTCGCATGCCGATATTCGATCAGAACATTCTGGCGTTCTCCAAACCCCGCTTCGCTTAAACCTTTTCGGAATGCCGCAACGAGGGGAACTGTAAAAACCGCAGAAGCACTATGAAGCCAACCAACCACTGGCGGGCGAGACTGTTGCGCCCGCGCCGCAAGCGACCATGCCACCGTTCCGCCGAGCAGAATGATGAACTCGCGTCGTTTCACTTGTGCACCTCACACGCATCGTATCGGCTCAAAATAGTGGTGGGAATGGGGAGGAGGATGTCCGCTTTTGGGTCATAAGCAGACGGGGCCGCAAAAAGTCATTCCGCTCTGAGAGCACCCTGGTCGATATTCCCCGAATCTACGGCGCCCACTCTTTTTGCCGGATCTTCACTTCGCAACAAACTGGATCATTACAAGCACACTCGACAGTGCGGAGCATCCCGCGGCGGCGCTTGCGCGACGACTCTGTCTTCGAAGATCGGCGATAACTGTAGGCCCGTCGTTGTGAATTTTTGTTGGCGCCGCTGCAACGCCGTAAAGGATCGCCGAGAGGCCAAAGGCAATTGAAAATAACATAAGCTTGTCGTGCAGCGGCATTTTATCCCTCATATGCTCAGACGGTGAGATCGCTTCGGTTATTCCGTTCGCCCGCACCATAGGCGCGACGCTTTAGCCGACGGTGAAAATGATTGTCGAATTACAGGGGTTCGCGTTGTAACGTGTTAACCATGATGCGGCTTGCCGATAAAAAGGCGCGGCGGTCGGTCGGGATGAAATAGAAGGCGTTCTGATGTTCAGCCTGCTCGTCGGAATTGAGCGACCTCGTGTTCAGATTCCCAGCGGCGCGTGACTATTTAAGAATTCAACCATCGCCCGTTCGTTTGTGGCACGCTCGCAGGGAGCGGCGCTCGAGTAGCATTTCACGCGTGCCATGTTCGCAATTATACGGCCTCGTACCCGCGGGGATTTTCTTCGATTAATTTTCGGATGCTGGGGTCGAGACCTTCGAAATACGCAATCGTTCTGACCAAGCCCTTTTCCAACGGGGTCACGGGCTTCCAGCCAAGAAGCTCATTGGCCTTTGAAATATCAGGCTGCCGCTGCCGCGGATCATCCTGCGGCAAAGGACGGTGAACGATCCGAGCGCGCGATCCAGTCAATTCAACAACCAGTTTGGCCAGCTGCAATATTGTAAACTCGATGGGGTTACCGATATTGACCGGCCCTACCACCTCATCGGGTGAATCCATAAGGCGAACCAAGCCATCGATCAGATCATCAACATAACAGAACGACCGTGTTTGTGAGCCCTCGCCATAAATCGTGATGTCGCGATTAAGCAGCGCCTGGACGATAAAATTCGAAACCACCCGCCCGTCGTGCGGATGCATGCGCGGCCCATACGTGTTGAAAATGCGCGCAACCTTGATACGCAATTTATGTTGCCGCCAATAATCAAAAAACAAGGTTTCGGCGCAGCGTTTTCCTTCATCGTAACAAGACCGCGGCCCGATCGGATTGACGTTGCCCCAATAGTCTTCCCTTTGCGGGTGCACGCTCGGATCGCCGTAAATTTCCGAGGTCGAGGCTTGAAGGATCTTTGCCTTCACCCGCTTGGCCAAGCCGAGCATGTTGATCGCGCCATGCACGCTGGTCTTGGTCGTCTGGACCGGATCGTGCTGATAGTGAATTGGCGATGCGGGACAGGCGAGATTATAAATCTGATCGATTTCCAAATAGATCGGGAATGTGACGTCATGTCGAATAAGCTCGAAGCGCTTGTGGTCGAGGAGATGCTCAATATTGGCGCGCGCTCCGGTGAAGAAATTATCCAGGCAGATGACTTCCGTCCCTTCTGACAACAGGCGTTCGCAAAGGTGCGACCCCAGAAACCCGGAGCCACCCGTCACCAAAACACGCCCGTGCAGATGCATAAGTTCAAATTCGCTGTTGTTGTTAAGGCATATACAAGCTTGTTTCAGTTCGCCGCATGACACTTTGGGGGTGAGACGCGATCCATTCGTCCCAAGTCTGCATACGCAATCCGAGCTGCCGGTAATCCACCCGCAAATAACCGTCGCCACCACGTATGACAGCCGCTGGTGCGACTTCCTTTACCTCCTGCGCGATCACGCCGACGTAAACTGTTGGGCTCCACACGTATCGATAGCGATAAAGTTGTAGACCATTGGGCAAACGTTCCAGCGCAACAATATCGCGTTTGAGACGACTATCGGAGGCCATCCCACCCAAGACCGCAAATGGTATGAGATCTCTTAAAGTCTTAAATGCAACCTTGCTGCTTGATTCCTCAACGACCACAATATCGCCATTGGCGAGGGGCGGGTCGGCGGCTTTCCTCGTCGCAATTTTGGTCCTGTTAGACGTCGGCTCGCCTGTCTTTTACTGGCAACGGCGCAGTGGGATGAATGGTCAAATTTTTCAAGTTCATAAATTTCGAACAATGAAACCAGCCTACGACTGGCGGGGGCGCGCAGTCGGAACGACCGAGCGCATCTCATGGGTCGGGGCGGTCATACGCAAATTCCGGCTCGATGAGCTGCCGCAGTTGTTGAACGTCCTGGTCGGCGACATGTCGTTGATCGGGCCGCGCCCTCTGTTACCGCGTGACCAGCCACCCGATCCGACCTTGCGACTAATGGTTCGCCCCGGAATTACCGGCTGGGCTCAGGTCAACGGTGGAAGGCTACTCACGCCCGAAGAAAAAAACGCACGCGATGAGTGGTACGTTCGCCATGCCTCGCTCGGCCTCGACCTCAAGATCATCGCCAAAACCGTGGCGTTTCTACTGACTGGCGAGCGTTCGCACGCAAAGATTGGCGAGACCGCGGAAAGCCAGGAGAGCCAACACCGCGCAGCGCACGGCGCGTAGGTCGCCTACGACCCAGAATGCGCATTATTTTCCTCAATCGCTATTTCTATCCCGACCATTCTGCCACCAGCCAAATTCTTAGCGACTTGGCCTTTCATCTCGCTGCGACGGGCAAGGACATTCACGTTGTCACCAGCAGACAAATCATTGACGATCCTGCCGCGCAATTATCTGTCAGTGAAACGATCCGCGGCGTGCAGGTTCACCGGGTCGCGACCACGCGATTTGGCCGCTCCAATCTGATCGGCCGTGCTCTGGACTACCTCTCCTTCTACTGGTCGATGTGGCGGCGGGTCATGTCATTGGCCGGAGCCGGCGATATTCTTGTTGCCAAGACGGATCCGTCACTGACCTCGGTGGTCGCAGTAATGGCGGCCAGACGGCGCTCAGCGCATCTGATTAATTGGTTGCAGGATCTCTATCCCGAAATCGCGATCGCGCTGGGCGTACCGCTGCTCAAGGGACCGCTTAGCAAGGTCATTGGCTATTTCCGCAATCGATCCTTGCGAATGGCCGATGCCAATGTCGTGGTCGGAACAGCGATGGCGACGCGTCTGCGTGCCTGTGGCGTCGCACCAAATCAGATCGATGTCATCCCCAATTGGGTCAATGATGAGGAGATTGTCCCCGTTCCAACGGCAGAAAATCACCTCCGCCGCGACTGGCAACTGCAAGACAAGTTCATCGTTGGATATTCGGGCAACTTAGGCCGTGCGCACGAATTCCAAACCTTACTCGGCGCGGCAGAGCGACTGCGGGAGGAAAAACATATCGTGTTTGTCTGCATCGGCGGCGGAAAGCAGTTCGATGAGCTCAGACACCAGGTTCAGACGCGCAATCTCGATCAGGCATTCCGGTTTTTTCCTTATCAAGAGCGCGGTGTTTTAAAATACTCCCTCTCTGTGCCGGACGCGCATTGGGTTTCGCTGCCGCCGAACGTTGAAGGCCTTATTTTCCCCAGCAAACTTTACGGCATCCTTGCCGCCGGCCGGCCAGTGATTGCAGTGACTGATACTGATGGAGAATTGGCTAACCTTATTCGCGACAATCAATGCGGCTACGTTGTCGCATCCGGCAATTCTGACAGTCTTTACAGGTCGATTCTGTTCCTCGCCAATGACGTCGATACCCGCACGCGCATGGCGGCTCAAGCGCGTGCCACACTGGATGCCAAGTTCGCGCGGCGGCTCGCACTGACCCGCTGGCAGCAGCTGCTCGCAAGATTCTAATCTGCGGGCAATTCGTCGGCCTCGTGCACCTTGATCTGCGTGTGCGGTAATTTCTGTTTGATTTCGAAGCCCGTTTTTAACGCACCCACGAATGTTTGATGCTCGGACCTTACTTTTCCACCTCGAGGACATAGCAAAGTGCGCCTCAGAGACGCTCCTGACTGTCATGAGAGACCCCATCACCCAGATCGCCAAAGAGTGCTCCCGCACTTATTTCCGTTTGTTTAACAAGCAAAATCTGCTGGCATTACGCGCCCTAGCGAGTGCAAGAGATGAAAATACCCTGGTTTTTCTCTGTGGATTTCGGCACCGGGTAGATCCTCAGGTCCCCCTCACCTTCCCTCAGATTTGAGAAAGCGATAACCGCGGCTTTCGAGTGCCACACACGTTAGCCTGCCGGTGGCAAACGCGCCGGTGTCAATGTTGATGCGATTTGGTCGTACATCCGGTTCTTTAACCGGTGTGTGGCCATGCACGATGATTTTGCCAAAATCGACAGGGCTGCTGAGAAACTCTTCGCGAATCCATAGCAGATCATCGTGGCTCTGTTGCTGCAATGGAACGCCCGGTCGCACGCCGGCATGGCATAGAAAATATCTGTCATTGCTAAATGACATTTTCAGCGATTGAAGAAATTTCACATGTTCCAGCGGCAGGGCCGCGCGGAACCGATCAGCGGCATCTTGATAGGCCTCTCCAGCCAGCAATTTGCTGACAGGCACGCCATAGGAATACAGAGTTTCGAGACCGCCAAGTCTGCGCCACTGCTCAATAACGTCTGGATCAACGAGAAACTTTTCGAGCAGCGCCTCATGGTTGCCCTTGAGGGCAACATACGGGCCCGGGAACGGATTGCCCATTAGACGATCGAGCACGCCACGTGAGTTCAGGCCGCGATCGATATAATCACCCAGTGTCACGATCCGGCAGTTGTCGCCATACTTTGCCACGTCGCGTTTGATGGCGTCGATTACTCGCTCAAGCAGATCCAATCGGCCGTGAATGTCGCCAATGGCATAAAGCCGAGCGTCGTTCGCTGTTTGAGTATCTTCCATCTAAAGATGAAAACGAAGCTTAGGCCGCTTCGATGAGTTCTGCAGCCAAAACGACACGGACCTTGCGGCCAAGCAAGTCAAGAAGAACCATTACGCGATCGCGGCCGCTCATGCCTTCATAAAGGCCAAAGCAATCCTGGAAGGCACCAGCGAGAACACTGACTTTGTCTCCGCGCGAGAAAGTTGGCCGGTGATCGAGCTGAACAAAACCATTGGCATCTTCACGGCGCCTGAGCGCCTCAACAATAGAGATCGGTACGACGGCCGGTTCATTGCCATTGCGGACGAGCCTTTTAATGCCAACCGTTGAGTCAATGGAGAGCCAGCGCTGGCGTGACATATCGACCGCAGCGAACAGATAACTCGGAAAAAGCGGCGCAGGAACTTTTTCAAGGCGGCGCGCATGTCGCCAAGGTAGCGCGGCAAATAAGGGTCAAACCCCTGCCGGCGCAGATGCTGAGAGGCTTTCAGCTCCGCGTGCGGATGGCTGTGGATCAAGTACCATCGTCTGGACGAGCTGGATTCCATGTTCCATTCCCCACCTCGGCAGCAGTTATTATAAATGCGCCGCTCGAATCAAGTTAAACCGTAAAAATCGTTAAGTCTCCCAAATCCTTTATCTTACTGACCTATCCGGTGCCGATGCGCCTTGGACCAGAGTGATTTAGGGCTTTAAGGACCGAATATCGCTAGCGCCGCAAACCTGCCGGCCCTTTCACCGCCGATAACGTCGAGTTCGCCAGCACGCACCCAAACGTGCGCCTGCAAGCCGATCTCATCATTTTGTGCGACCGCGTAGTAAAGCACGGAAGAAATGCCTCGTCGCCGCAGCATAGACCTTGCTGAAAGCACATAGCGCGCCACGGCGCGCGGTTGCGCTGAGGGCCGCCCAGCGAACGCGCTCGACCAATCGGGCCGAATTTGGCGCGAAGGCTGCGGTCGATAGATTGGGCTTGCCGCCAACCGTGCGACCTGACGAAAAGGCAGGAGCGCGATGGCTAGTTTGCCAGTGGCGTGCGGAGCCGATAGTGATTGAATAAAAACAGATAAACTATTCCGAAATGTCCCAGCCAACATTCATGAACTTGCTGGTACCGTCGCAGCCGCGCTCGGGTGGCCCCTGAGTCCCTAAGAACCTCCAGGACCATCCAGCGCGGTCTTGACGGGCCGTTTTGATCGGAACACCCTGCCTGTCTGCCGCAATTCAATCGGCATTGTGGGAGTTGCGTCATGCGTAACCGGACCCCGCTGGCACCGGGCGAGCCAGCTTTTGATGTCACCGTTCATATCGTTCTGAATGATTTTGGCGAGCGCCTTGGCCGCGCCTATTGCGAAACCGACGAAGCCGCCGCCGACGAAACGAGCATCGTCGAGAACATCATCGACGGCGAGTATTCCTGCCCGATGCGGGTGGTGGCCTTCAATACGGCCGAAGGCTGGTCACGCGACGTGACCGAAGAAATAGCTGCGAGGCTGCTAAACCTCAATGCGCAAGGGCGCATGCTGGGAGCATCAGCACGCGATTTTGTTGAGCGAGTGACCGGGCACGCTGTAACGGTCGCGGTCTAGTTACTCGGCCTACTCAAACGGTCCGGCCCTGTACTTGCCGGACGATCCAGATCAGCAAGACCGCGCCGATAAACCCGGCAATCAGGTAGCCGATCCATCCCCCTAGGTGGACCCCCAAGAAGCTCAAAATGGCGCTAGCAACCGCCGCCCCGATGATACCGAGCACGATATTCATCAGGATTCCCATGTTACTCTTCATGAATTGTTCTGCTAGCCAGCCCGCAATTCCGCCGATGATGATGGCTGCGATCCAGCCTACTTGTGTGTCATCCATGGCTCGTCTCCCCAAAAGG
>DASSYU010000016.1:0-4248 GCA_035703125.1 Pseudolabrys sp.
TTCAGCTCAGGTTTTGGTTGAACAACAATCTCCACCGCCTCACCGGCACACATATTCCAGTCGCGCGCCGGAACTTCGGCGAGCGACTGCGTGATGCGAATGCGAAGTTCGAAATCAGTCATCGGGTGATGTCATTGTATCGTATCCCGATTTTTCGCACGATTTCGTCCGGGATTCACGCGGCTACCCGCGTCGGCCGCGGGGATAACGGCAGACAACAATATCGAACCCGGTGGGGATTCCATCCCAGTTGTAGCCGGCTTCCGGATGGCAGTTGGGCGGAATCCTTTGGCAACCAGCGACTGTGCAAGCGATCTGTCCGGGTTCCTGCCGCCGGGCGGATGTTGATTTCTTGCTCTTTGCCGAAATCATTGTTCCGCCAGGCGCCTCAAAGCCGCCTGCCGCGGTGCAGGGGGTGCCTACGAGCGCCACAATGACGACGATTGTGAGCAGGCGGGTCATCTGAACTCTAGACTTGCGCGCGCCGACACGACAACCACTAGCGGAGATGTTTTGGCAAATTATGGCCGCCAACCCTCAAATATGACCTGGTCTGCCCAGCGAGCAGCGCGCTTTCGATCCTTGTCGCTGCGCACAGTCCACGTCAGCAATGGCAGTTTCCACAGAGCATGCATCAGCAGTGGTGGGCCAGCCGGCAAATCCCGCACAGAATAGGCGATGAATTGTGGACGGCTCCGCGGGACATGCAACAGAAGGCCCATGTTCCGTCTCGCAGAAGCTGGCAATTCTTTCCACTCGCTGCGTGAATAATGTCGTTGCGCGACGATGCCTCGGATCAGGGCAGGGTATTTGCTGCGGGCAAGCTCGATCAGTTCGGGGTCAAAGGACATAAGTGCCGTGGGCCCGCGATAGGCGGAAAGGACATCGGCTACCCGCGCCAAGAGCCTGCCATCACCGGTAAAGTGACTCTTGAGCTCCAAAAGCAAAGTGGCTCGGCCGGCTACCAGATCGAGCAATTCACCGAGTGTGAGAATGCGGTCGGCCGTCGCCTTGAATTGGATGCTCTTGATCTGCGCCGCGCTCAGTTCGGCAAGGCGGCCCATGCCCTCGGTCAATCGACCGAGTGCATCATCGTGATGCACCATGGCCTCGCCGTCGGCGCTGATTTGCAGATCGGTTTCGATGCCGTAGCTGCCCGAAATCGCTGCTGCGAAAGCGGTAGCAGTGTTTTCAATGATGCCGCGCTGCGCGTCATGCAGGCCGCGGTGAGCAATGGGTCGCGCAGTCAGCCAATCGAGGGACATCGGACAATCACGAGACCTCGAACTGGCCTTCTACCTCGACGGCAGCGTTAGCCGGCAAAGCTGCGACGCCGACGGTGCTCCGCGCATGCCGGCCCTTTTCGCCGAAGACCTCGACCATGAGGTCGGATGCGCCGTTCATGACCTTGGGCCCATCGGTAAAGCCGGGCGTCGAATTGATGAAGCCGCCCAAACGAACGACACGGGCCACTTTGTCCAAATCGCCGACCGCAGCTTTTAGCTGCGCAAGCAAGTTAACGGCGCAGGCGCGTGCTGCCTTTTCCCCATCGTCCATCGAAACTCCGCCGCCTAACTGGCCTCTCGCCACGAGATTGCCGTCAGCACCAAAGCAAAGCTGGCCGGAGACGACGAGCATGTTCCCGCAGCGAACAAACGGCACATAATTGGCAATGGGGGTCGCCGGTGTAGGCAGGCTGATACCCAGAGCAGCGAGTTTCTTCTCAACCGAACCAGACATGCTGTCCTCCGCGACGCACGGTTTCGTTACGATCCTTCGCCAATTGGGCACTTCGGCGCAAGCCTGGGAGCGGTTGATTTGGCGGAATCGGCCGCGGCCTCTATCTTGCCCAGATCATGCATCTTGCTCGTCTTCCGGCCGCTTTGGCCCAAGGAAAAAGGTTTGCGCTAATGAGAATCCCGGTCGGCACGAGACGTACGCTCATTTTGGGGTCTTGTTTGACTGTCGTGGCGGCGGGCCAGCCTGTAGCTGCGGCGCCGCCTGCCGATCGCGTCTTACTGGCTCCGCACAGGGCGATTTACGACCTCAAACTGGCTAAGTCGCGTGGGTCTCGCGGTATCGAGGGCGTGCGGGGTCGAATTCTGTACGATTTTTCCGGCAGCGCCTGCGAAGGTTATCAACTGCAGTTCCGGCAGGTATCCGAGCTCGATTCAGGTGAGGGAAAGGCCGCGTTGAGCGACCTGCGATCGACCACTTGGGAGGACGGCGACGGCAAGAAATTCCGCTTCAATTCAGAAAATCTGTTCAACGAGAGACGCACCGATGTCGTTGATGGGCACGCCGATCGGAATGAGGACGCCGTAGCCGTCATCCTGAGCAAACCAAAAGAAAGAAATTTCAAGGTGCCGAATACGGCCGTCTTTCCGACCGAGCATATGCGACGCATTATTGCCGCAGCGCGTGAAAGTAAATCGGTCCTCGAGTTTCCCGTCTACGACGGCTCCGAAAGCGGTGAGAAGCTCTACAATACGCTTACCGTCATTGGTCACCTGATCGAACCGGGCAACAAAGCGCCTGACGACGCCAGTGCGAAGATACCGGCGCTTGCAAAGCTCGCGCGCTGGCCGGTGACCATCAGCTACTTCGATAAGTCGGAAAAGAAATCCGAGCAAAGCGGGGAGGAGACCCCCGTCTATTCGATTTCGTTCGAGCTTTACGAGAACGGGATTTCGCGGTCCCTCACCCTCGACTACACCGACTTCACCATTAGCGGCGAGATGACGTCGCTCGAAATGAAGAATTCAAAACCCTGTCCGTGATCAGGCGACTAGTTGTCGTCGAGCGCCAAACCCTTCACCACCGCGTCGCGTCCGAACTTCGAGCGCAGTCTGTCGACCGCGTGTTCAGCCTCGGCGGCGCGCCGGTCGATCAGATCGGCGAGGTCGTCACCTATGGCGTCTTCCAGGTTGCTGACGCCGATGCCGATAAGGCGGAAACGCGTGGCGCCCACCTCGTGCGTGAGCAGATCGCGGCCGGCCGCAAATATGCGCGATGCAAGTTGCGTTGGCGCGCCGAGCGCTCGCGCTCGCGTCCGGATCTTGAAATCAGCGCTTTTCAGTTTGAGGGTCACAGTGGATCCAGCAAGCGCGTTCGCCTTCAAGCGGGCCGACACGCGTTCGGTGAGGTCCCATAGATATTGTTCGAGCGGACGAAACTCGCCGATGTCGTGATTGAAGGTCGTCTCGGCGGAAACGCTTTTGGTGTCGCGCTCGGGGTTCACCGAACGCCCGTCGATGCCGCGCGCAAGCCGCCAGAGTCGCAAGCCTTCCTCGCCATAGCGTCGCATAAGATCGTGCTCGTCGGCGCGTTGCAGGTCTGCGATCGAGCGGAAACCGTCGGCTGCAAGTTTTGCTGCGCTGACCGCACCAACACCGTAGATGAAACCGACTGGTTTGCTGGCCAGAAACGAAACCGCTTCTGTAGCACCTATCACGGCAAAGCCGCGTGGCTTATCGAGATCCGAGGCAATCTTGGCGAGAAACTTGTTGGCGGATAGTCCGATCGACACCGTAATTCCAAGGTCACGCTCGACCTTCGTCGCGAAGCCCGCTAGGGCTTTGGCGGCGCTCTTGCCATGCAGGCGCTCAGTGCCATTCAGGTCGAGAAAGGCTTCGTCGATCGACAGCGGTTCAACGAGCGGCGTCAGGGCGAACATCGCTCTGCGAACTTCGCGTCCAACCTGAACATATTTTGCCATGTTCGGTTTAATGACGATGGCGTCGGGACATCGCCGTTTGGCTTCGAACATCGGCATTGCCGAACGAACGCCGTAAGTGCGGGCCACGTAGCACGCCGCAGCGACGACACCGCGGGTGCCGCCGCCGACCACGACGGGTTTGTCGGCAATGTCGGGATTGTCGCGCTTCTCTATGGTCGCGTAGAACGCATCGCAGTCGACGTGCGCGATCGTCAGGCTGTGAAGCTCGGGGTGGCGCGCGAGCCGCGGCGAACGGCAGGCCGCGCATCGGGTCGCGTTGTCCGCCACATCGCTGAGACAATCGCGGCAGAAGCTCATGGCACGTCCCGTTCCCAAGGACTGCCCGCGAGCATTGCCCGGCCGCGCTCGACGTCGGCGGGATCGAGACCCGCCTCAGATGCAAAATCAGCGATCAGCCTTTCATCGGACGCGACATAGTCAAGGACGCCGCCAAGGAATCCCGGCTCACGCGCGGCGGCTCGAATCTCGGACGGCCCAATGCCGGTGACCGCGAGGAACCGGCCAAGCCG
>DASSYU010000047.1:0-4787 GCA_035703125.1 Pseudolabrys sp.
AAAGAAGATCAATCCGAGACTGATCTACTGCTCGATCTCCGGCTACGGACAGAGCGGGCCGCGCGTTCACGAGGCCGGCCACGACATCAATTATATCGGCAATACCGGCCTGCTCGATCTGCAGCCGGGTTCCGCCGCTCACCCGGTCGTGCCGCCGATGCTGACGGCCGATATCGCGGGCGGCAGCTTCCCGGCCGTCATCAACATCCTTCTGGCGTTGCGCGCCCGCGACCGGAGCGGACAAGGGTGCCGCATCGACATTGCGATGACCGATGCCATGTTTACGTTTACCTGGGCCGCCCTGGCGATCGGTGCGGCGACCGGACGGTTTCCGAAACCGGGTGACCTGTGGCTGGTCGGCGGATCGCCGCGCTATCAGATCTATCCCACGAAGGATGGCAAGCTGATCGCTTGCGGCGCGTTGGAGCCGAAATTCTGGGCGGCGTTTGCAGGGGCAATCGGACTCCCGAAAGAATTTGTCGACGATGGACGCACTCCAATGGCGACACGCGATGCTGTCGCAAAACTGATTTTGACGAAAACGTCGGACGAGTGGCGACCGATCTTTGCGACGGCCGATTGCTGCGCGACGGTGATCGTTCCGCTCGAAGAGGCGATGCGCGATGCGCATTTTGTCGAGCGTGGGCTGTTCGCACATCAGGTCGGGACGGAGTCGGGTAAGACGCTGCCGGCACTGCCGCTGCCGATTGCGCCAGAATTTCGTACGGCGCCCGGAACGAAAAAGGCGCCGAAGCTCGGCTAGAGCGCTTCGCCGCGCATCAGGCGCGGCTGGCTTGCGGCCGGCGCAACGCCTTCCCGCATGACCGCGCGGCGGAGCGGGCCGATCCGGTCGAGCAAATAAAGTCCCAGGCCGCGGGCGCCCTGCACGGGCAGGAAATCACTCAGCAGCGAGCGGTTGAGAAGGTCGATCGCAATCGTGCGGCTTCCGACATCGGCGCGCCTCATGCGGTCGTAGCGCGACATCACGTCACCTCCGCCGAGGTTGCGGCCGGCTCGTTGTGCGGCGACCACAAGCTCGGCAATCGTTGCCGCGTCGCGCAGGCCGAGATTGAGCCCCTGGGCGCCGATCGGCGGCAAGACATGCGCTGCTTCTCCGACAAGTGCAATCCGTTCGCCAGCAAAGCGTCGCGCGGTCGAAACGGTGAGCGGAAATATGCCGCGTCCCGGTTCGACCTGCAGTTTTCCAAGAATCGAATGCGAAGCTTTCTCGATCGCGGCGGCGAACGCCAGGTCGTCAAGCGCCGCGAGCTCGTCAGCGGCCGCGGGGTCGAGCACCCAAACGACACTGGATCGGTTGCCGGGAAGGGGCACGAGCGTGAACGGCCCGCTCGGCGTATGGAATTCTGTTGACGTGTCGCGATGCGGGCGTGAATGCGACAGGCACAATGTCATCGCTGTTTGCGGGTAATAGCGCTCATCGGTCGTGATGCCGGCAGCGGTTCGGCAGAGCGATTGACGTCCGTCGGCGCCGACAACGATCTGTCCGCGCAAGGATTTGTCACCCTTTAAGCGGACTACAACAAAATCGGCCTGTGACGACACGGCCACAACTTCATCCTCGATGATCGACAATGCAGGCAGGCTGCGCGCACGTTTAGCCAGCGCGTCGATGAGATGACGGTTTTCGATGTTGTGCCCGAAGGCATCGAGTCCGATCTCGTCGGCGGAGAATTTCACCTCGGGCGCGCGCCAGAGGCGGCCGGTGTCGTCGACGATGCGCATGGTGCGCAGTGGGGCAGCCTTCTCCGCGCACCTTGACCAAACCCCGAGCGTGTCGAGCGCGGCGACAGAACTGGCGAGCAAAGCCGTGGTGCGATTGTCCGCCTTTGCGCGGCGTAGCCCGACAAGCGCGGTATGAACGCCGCCTTGCGCCAGCGAAATTGCGGCGGTGAGGCCGGCAGGTCCGCCTCCGACCACAATGGCAGCAGGGTTATCGGCGCGCTTATGCGGCATTTTGGGGCCTGGCCCGGTTCAACATTAACCGCAGTAGCACGGCCAGGCGGGGCCCGGAAACCACACTGCCTTGTTGCGATATCGCCTTGTTGCGCAATGCGCTATGTCAAGGCGAAATGACGGAAACCACTGGCTACCAGTTCACGCACCTAGCGCCGGCCGAAGCGGGTCTCGGCCGGATTTTTGCGCGGCCGAAGGCGGTCGCGGCCGGCTGCGTCATCATTATTGCGGGCCTCGGCTGGTTCTACCTCGCGCTGCTGATTGCCGCTCCGGCCGGTTCGTGGTTCGCCATGATGCAGGCATTCTGCCGCACGCTTCCGGAGGGGGCCTGGAGTTTCTCCGCCGCTGCCGTCACCACATCGATGTGGGGCGCGATGACGTTGGCAATGATGCTGCCGAGCGCGTCCCCCATGATTCTGACTTATGCGGAGATCGCCGAAACCGCCGCGCGCAAAAGCGAGCGAATCGTATCGCCGCTCGTGATCGCGGCGGGATACGCAAGCGTGTGGCTCGTCTTTTCACTCCTTGCGACTGTGATGCAGATTGTTCTCGCACGCGCCGCATTGCTCGATACCGGCATTACGTCGGCGAACGGGATTCTGGCGGGGGCTATTTTCGTCGGCGCAGGCGTCTATCAATTCTCGGCGCTCAAACATGCTTGTCTCACGCACTGCCAGAATCCGTTCCCGTTCTTTTTCACAAACTGGGCCACGACGCCCGGCGGCGTGTTCCGCCTCGGGGTAAAGCAAGGGCTTTACTGTCTTGGGTGCTGCTGGGCGATGATGCTGGTGATGTTTGCAGTCGGGGTGATGAATGTGGCCTGGATGGCTGGGCTTGCCGCGGTGATGACAATTGAAAAGCTGCAGACGGGACGGCGCTTCGCGCACGGCGTTGGCGTGGCGTTGATCGTCGTTGGAACGGGTATTGCGGTGTCGGCATTTGCCGCTCATTGGCACTAAGCTAAAACAAGAAACGGGAGTGGGACGTTGCGTGAGAGTTGGAGTCTGAAAGGCGAGCTGGCGTTGTCGTGCAGCTGTACGGTGTTTTGCCCGTGTGTGTTGTCGCGTGGCGATCATCCGCCAACCGAGGGCCGTTGCCAGACATGGGCCGGTATCCGCATCGACGAAGGGCATTTCGACAGCGAAGACCTGTCGGGAGTCAAAGTCGGGCTGATGATGGATCTGCCGGGCATCATGTCGCGCGGCAACTGGACGGCCGCGCTCTTTGTCGATGATGCCGCTTCCGCCTATGCCGTGAAGGGTTTGACGCGGATCTTCACGGGACGCGTGGGCGGGACGACCCATTTGCTCTCGATCCTGGTCGGGCAGTTTCTCGGCGTGCGCCAGGTCCCGATCAGTTACGAGACGCAGGGTGAGACACGCATCGTGCGCATCAAGGATTACGTCGACGGGGCGATCACGCCGGTGCGCGGCAAGGAGCCGAGGCAGAACGTCATCATCCGCAACAGCGATTACTGGATCGGCCCCGACGTCATTGTCGCGCGCGCCGATAAATCGCGGTTTCGTGGATATGGCCGCAACTGGAATTTGACGGGAAAATCGGCTGAGATCGTGAAGCTGAACTGGGGCAACGAGTGACGGATTTCGCGCGCATCCGCGCTTTCACGGTCCACGTCTTCACCGCAATGGGTGCAGCGCTCGCTTTGCTGGCGCTGATCCTGGCGACCGGCGGCCATTGGGCCGGGATGTTCTTCTGCCTCGGCATGGCGTTGGTGGTGGATGGCCTCGACGGACCGATGGCGCGGGCATTCGAGGTGGAAAAGCTGCTGCCGCGCTGGTCGGGCAACACGCTCGACCTCGTCGTTGACTTCACGACCTATGTCTTTGTCCCGGCCTTTGCGATCGCGGCAAGCGGGCTGTTGCCGCATGTGCTTGCCATTCCAGCCGCCATCGTCGTGGTGATCACCGGCGCGCTTTATTTCGCCGACCGCGAAATGAAGACTGACGACAATTATTTCCGTGGTTTTCCCGCGGTGTGGAATTTGGCCGCCTTCTATCTCTATCTGCTTGAGCCGCCGGAGTGGGCGGCGGTGGTTTCAATCGTTGTGCTTGCCGCACTGAGCTTTACGCCGATCAGGTTTCTTCATCCTCTGCGCGTGCAGCGCTGGCGTCCGATCAACATCGCACTTTTGGCGGCGTGGGCCGTTCTGGCGCTCATCGCCGTCGTGCAGGATCTCTCGCCGGGACTCTACGTAACGCTGCCGCTGTCTCTCATCGCGGTGTACTTTTTCCTGATCGGATTGTTGCGCGCGCCCGCTTGATCGTGTTCGATCGCCGCCGGAAATTATGGAGCAAGCTATGTCCCGACCCGTTCTGCTGATTGCCGGCGGCAGCCGCGGTATCGGCGCGGCCACCGCAAAATTGGCGGGGCCCCGCGGGTACGACGTCGCAGTCAACTACAAGAGCAACTCGAATGCAGCAGCAAGCGTCGTCGATGCCGTGAAGAAGGCAGGCGGCAAGGCGATTGCAGTGCAGGGCGACATGGCGCTCGAGAAGGATATCGAGCGAGTGTTCGACGCCGCCACGGACGGTCTCGGGCCGATCACGCACTTCGTACACAGCTCGGGGATCATCGGCGATAATTCCCGGCTCGACGAAGTCAGTTCCGCCACCATTCGCGAGGTGCTCGACCTCGATACTTTCGGCGCACTACTGTGCCTGCGCGCCTGCGTCAGGCGCATGTCCACCAAGCACGGCGGCAAAGGCGGATCGGTCGTGATGCTGTCGTCGATGGCGGCCCCGCTGGGCGGTGCCAATGAGTGTGTGTGGTATGCGGCTGCCAAAGCAGGGGTC
>DASSYU010000142.1:0-4196 GCA_035703125.1 Pseudolabrys sp.
GTCTCGGCCAGTTCCGGAATATGGCTGTCCTGCGCAACCAAGCGGCGTATACGACGCGGGCCCAGCCGTGCGCTCAGCCGGTCGATCAACCGGCAGAGTTCGGCCGTATCTTCCCCGCCGGCGATACCGATCTGTTCGGGCGGGCAGGGCTCGGCGACGAGCACCGACAGCCGCGCCATATCGAAGCCAAAACCGGGATCGAGCGCGTCGGCGAGCGCGGTGAGCCGCTCGACAAACAGCGCCCGGATTTCCTCCGGGCCGCGCAACGGCCGTGAGGTGCCGGCGGCGATGCGGCGTACCACGCCGTCGGTACGGAACAGGCTTAATTCGATGCGGCGCACGCCGTCGCCGCCACGCTCCAACGCGGGTTGCAGTCGGCGCGCCAGCCGCACGGTGATCGCGAGCACGTCCTCCTCGCGGCCAATCGGTTCGGGAAAACGCTGCTCGGCGACATAAGGTGCGACCGGCAGGCGCGGTGTCAGCGGTTCATGATCGTCGCCAAGGGCACGATCGAGCTGCCGCAGCACGTCAGGCCCGAAGCGCGCGGTCAGCGGCGCGCGGGGCAGATCGACGATATCGCCGATGCGCTTCAAGCCGACGCGGGCGAGGCTCGCGACTGTCGCCGGCGGAAGCCGCAGCGCGGAGAGCGGCAATGGCGCGAGAACGCTGCGTTCCTCGCCGCAGGCATAGTTTGCCGGTTCGCCATAACGTGCGACAGCCCAGGCAGCGCCGATGGTGCCGGCAATGGCGAGCGAATAAGCGAAGCCGGATTTTTCCAGGCGGCCGCTGAGATCGGCGATCAGTTCGCGTTCGCCGCCGTAAAGGTGCGCGCAGCCGCTGATGTCGAGCAGCAAGCCATCGGGCATATCGCAGGCAACCAACGGCGTGTAGCGCAAGCACCAGTCGGCAATGGATTCGAGCAGCGTCACATCAGCCTCGATGTCTTCAACGACGACGTCAATGCCGGGATGCATGGCGCGCGCCTGCGCCAGAGCAAGACCGGACGTGAGGCCGAGCCGTCTTGCCACGTCATCCGCGGCCGTAAGAACTTCGACATTGCCGCGTTTGCCGGTGACGACCAGCGGCGCGGATGTTTCATGCTTACGCGACCTGACGATGCGGTCGGTCGAGAGCCGGCGCAGCCAAAGGCTGAGCATGCGTTGCGAGGATGAATTGCCCATCGCGGTCACTCCATTCAAGGATCCACGTTCCGGTCGGGCCGCGGCGGTTGCGGACAAGCTGCGCGGCAACGCGCGGTGTGCCGGGAACGATCGAAGATGCTGCACCGACGACCCAGCGCGTGGCTGCGGTCGAAGCGTCGCCTGGAGGTTCTGTTCGCAGCAGCAAAGCCAGCGTGCCGCTTTCCGCTGCCGCGAGTGAGAGCCGCCGTATCGCAACGCCATCGATTGCGCCGGCGCGCATTTCGCCGATCACCGCGGTGGTCGCGCCGCAGCGCAACGCTTCTTCCATCGCCCACAGCAGGTCGCGGCGATGCGTGGTGGACACCATCACCAGCTGCTCCGGAGCGAGGCCAAAGGCATCGAGGCCGGCGCCGTGCGGCACGCCGCTTTCGGCGAACGCCATATCCTCCGAGACCCAGAACAGACGAGGCGAGGGAGCGGCACGCTTCGCCACTGCCAGAGCAAACCCGGCCGCTACGGGAAGATGCGCCTCGCCATTTGCCGCGATTTCATGGAGCGCGCCGCGGACGAGGCCTCCGCCGAGCATCGTATCGATGGTGGGAATGCCGAAGGAAAGGGCGCCGAGGCGGCCCTCGATCCCCGGCGCCTTTTGCAAGGCCTGCAGGCGTTGGCGGAGTTGGTCGATCATCCCTAAACCTTTGAAGACACGGATACATTCGGACAGCCCGCGGGCCTGTCCGGCTTTAGTGTTCTTGTTTTGTTCTAGTGTCTTCCAACGATCAGAGGAGGTCAAGCCGCAAGGGAGAGGGTGTCGCGGGGGCCAACAAACCCCACGCCTAGAGGCCGTTCAGCTGCCGCCGAGTTTCCTGCGCCCGCGCGCAGTCAGCACGATCCGCGATTCCTTCATGCTGCTGCCGTTCTCGAACTGGACCAGTCCGTCGGAGATGGCATCTTCCCAGATCGACAGATGCGGGCAACTCCGGCGCCAGGCATCGGCTTCAGCATAGCTGCGCGGCGCCTCCGCCACCCAGGCGAGAAACTGTTGCGTCAATGCGTGCGCAGCGTCTTGCATGCCAATAAATATATGCTTGGCGCGGCCGAATGTCAGGCCGGCCGCTCAAACGTCCGGATATTGATTTCCGATACCAGCGTGCGGTGCACCGGACATTTGTCGGCGATCTCCAATAGCCGCTTGCGCTGCTCGGCGTCGAGTGGACCTTCCATCGTGATATTGCGGTCAACGCGGTCGACCATGCCTTCCTTGGTCTCGCAGTTGAGACAATCCTCCGCATGAATCCTGTTATGCATGAGCCGCACCGAGACACGCTCGAGCGGCAGTTTCTTGTGTCCGGCATAAAGCCGCAATGTCATCGACGTGCACGCGCCAAGTCCGGCCAGCAGGAGATCGTAAGGGCCCGGCCCGGAGCCGAGCCCGCCGACTTTGACCGGCTCGTCGGCAAGAAAGCGATGCGGCCCGCTCAGGACCTCCTGCTGGAATTTGCCATCGCCGGTCTCGCGCACAAGAACCGTACCGACTTCAATCTGCTCGTCGCCGCGCTCGGCGGGCCGTTCAATATATCTTTCAGCCCAGGCCGTGATCACATTGGCCACATAGACCGCATCATCCCTCTTGTTCAACAGGTGATCGGCCCCGGCAAGCGAAACAAAGCTCTTTGGATGCTTGGCAGCGGTGAAAATGTGCGAGGCATTCTCGATACCGACGATATCGTCAGTCGGCGAATGGAATACGAGCAACGCCTTGCGCAAGTTTGCAAGACAGTCCCTGATCCGTTGTTCGGCGATGTCATCGATAAATTCACGCTTGATGCGAAACGGCCGCCCGGCGAGAGAAACCTCGACCTCGCCCTGCTCGCGGATCTTGTCGACATGCTCCTTGAACAAGCCGGTGACATGCGCGGGATCGCAGGGCGCTGCAATCGTCACTATCGCGCGCGCGTCCGCAATACCATGTGCGGCCGCAAGCATGGCAGCGCCGCCGAGGCTATGCCCGATCAGGATGGCAGGCATGCCGTAGGTCTTTCGCAGGTGGTCGGCGGCGGCAACCAGATCATCGACGTTCGAAGAGAAATGCGTGTCGGCGAACTCGCCATCGCTTGTGCCGAGGCCGGTAAAGTCGAACCGCAGCACGCCGATCCCACATATCGGCAGCCGCTCGGAAATGCGCTTCGCTGCCAGGTTGTCCTTCCCGCACGTGAAACAGTGTGCGAACAGCGCGAAGGCGTTCGGTATGCCAAGAGGCAGATCGATCAGCGCTGCGAGTTTCTCGCCTTTGGCATTGGCAAACTCCAGCCGCTCGGTGCGCATGACCCGGTTCTCCGATGATTAATCCGCCCCCGCGATATTTTTGCGTCTCACGCGCCGGACAATCCACCAGATCGCCAGCACCGCGGCAGGCACGAACAACGCTGTAGTGAACGAAACGTTGACCGGCACACCTTCGTCGTGTGCGCCTTTGACGAGATATCCGAACAGCCCGACGACGTAGTAGCTGATCGCAGCAACCGAGAGACCTTCGACAGTCGTCTGTAGCCGCAGTTGCAGTCGCGTGCGCTCGTTCATCGAGCGCAGCAGATCGCGGTTTTGCCGCTCGATCTCCACATCGACTCGGGTGCGTAGCAGATTGGCAGCGCGCGCGAGCTTCTCGGACAAATTCGCTTGCCGCTCCTCCGTGGTGACGCAGGTGCGCATTGCCGGCGCCATGCGCCGCGCCAGGAACGAAGACCATGTCGGCAGACCTTCGACCTTGCGTTCGCCGATCGTTTGCAGACGCAGGTGAACGATCTCGTTGTAGGCGCGACTGGCACCGAAGCGAAACAGGCTCGCGGCCGCGCCCGCTTCCAGCTCGGCAGCGAGCGCAGTCAATTCGTCGAGCAGCCGATGGTTGTCGATAAGCTCGCCGGGGCGGCGCATTTCCTCGGTCACTTCGCCGAGCCGCTTCTCGATCCGGTTGATCGAGGGCAATAGCCGCTGCGCCTCGGGCAGCCCGAGCAGCGCAAGTGTCCGATAGGTCTCCAATTCGATAATGCGCTGGAC
>DASSYU010000229.1:0-2115 GCA_035703125.1 Pseudolabrys sp.
TACTGACCTCTCGGAATGGCCTGCAGGCCGGCGCGAACGACCTCTGCCATATAGGCGGAGGCGAAGATCGCAATGCCGACCAGCGCCCGCACCAGCTTGTCGGGTGAATACTGCTCGGGAACGAACAGTGGCAGCATCACTCCGGCCATGAACAGCACGGTGATCAAAGGCACGCCGCGCACAAATTCGATGAAAATCACAGAAAGCATCCGCACCGCCGGCATGCGGGAGCGGCGGCCGAGCGCAAGAATGATTCCGAGCGGCAGCGAGAACACGATGCCGACCGAGGCGACCACGATCGTCACGAGAACCCCGCCCCACAGCACGGTGTCGACCGGCTGAAGACCGATCGCGGACCATCCCGTCAGCAGGATGTAAGACACGACCGGCAGCACGATGAAAAAATAGATCGCACCGAGGTCGCGGCGTGGAGCCTTCAACCACAACAGCCAGACCACCCCGACAGCCAGCATGAGGAAGAACACATCGACGCGCCAGCGCTGCGGAATAGGATAAGAGCCGTAGATGAAATAAGGCAGCCGTTCCCAGACGAACGGCCAGCACCCGCCGATCTCGCGGTGCTGGACCGACCAGAGGCAGGCATCGCGGTCGTTCCCGCTCCACACCGCGTCGATCACTAGAAATCTGACGGTTTCGGAGGTCGCCCAGGCCAGCAGCAGCACAATCAGAACCGTGAGCGCAATGTTGAATGGCGTGGACAGCAGGTTTGCGCGCAACCAGGCGATCGCACCTGTCATCTCCGCCGGCGGCGGCTGCGGCGCAATCGTCGCGCGGCGCACAAAGGCCACTTCGGCAACGGCGAGATCGCCTTCCGCCATGGTCATGGGTGCGGCCTCACCGTTCCACCAGCGCCATGCGGCGGTTGTAGATGTTCATGATCAGCGACGTCATCAGGCTGATGACGAGATAGACGAGCATCGTGATGGCCACGACCTCGACGGCCTGGCCAGTCTGGTTGAGCACGGTGCCCGTGAAAACCTGCACCAGGTCCGGGTAACCGATTGCAACGGCCAATGACGAGTTCTTGGTAAGATTGAGATACTGGCTCGTGAGCGGCGGGATGATCACCCGCATCGCCTGCGGCACGACGATCATCCGCAATGTCGGACCCGGCTTCAGGCCCAAGGAATAGGCCGCCTCGCTCTGCCCGCGCGACACCGCCAATATGCCGGCGCGCACCACTTCGGCGATGAAGGCTGCCGTGTAGATCGACAGGCCGAACAGCAGCGCGACAAATTCCGGCAGGACCTCAATACCGCCGGCGATATTGAAACGTCCGGCCTGCGGAAACTCGAAGCCGATGGGACGGCCGACCACAGTGAAAACCGCAAGCGGCAGTCCAATCACCAGCAGTAGTATCACGACCAAAATCGGCGCACGCTGCCCTGTCCGCTCCTGCCGCTTGCGGGCCCAGACATAAAAGGCAATCGCCGCGACAACCCCGGCAAGCAGGGACAATTCAACGAAACCAAGACCGCCCTTGAGGATCGGCAGCGGCAAAAAAAAGCCGCGGTTGTTGAGAATGACGCCGCCGGGAATGACGATGCTCTCGCGGAGGTCGGGCAGCGCCTTGAGCACGGCGTTGTACCAGAACAGCAACTGCAGCAGCAGCGGCAAGTTGCGGATGATCTCCACATAACCGCCGGCTGCCTTCGCAAGCAACCAGTTGGTCGAGAGGCGCGAAATGCCGACGATGAAGCCGATGATCGTCGCGAAGACGATGCCGAGCCCGGCGACCAAAAGCGTATTGAGCAGCCCGACCCAGAAGGCGCGGCCATAGGTCGAGCCGCGCGACGAATATTCGATCAGAGTCTGACTGATGTCGAAGCCGGCGGTCTGGTCCCAGAATCCGAAGCCCGAGGCGATCTGGGCCCGCGCCAGGTTGTCGATTGCGTTGCGGGCGGCGCCGTAGACAAGCAGCGCGACCACGGTGCAGAGAACCAGCTGATAGGTAATGCTGCGGACCTTCGGGTCGTTGTAGAACACGACACGCGCGGGGCGCGGCTGCGCCGGCAGGTCACTCGGCATTTCCCCCTCGTCGGACGCGCCAAGCGGCGGCGGCACTCCTTTGATGAAAGGGCCGCGGGAGCGCGC
>DASSYU010000343.1:0-2065 GCA_035703125.1 Pseudolabrys sp.
AGCTTGGTCCAGATCGGCACGAAGGCGCTATTGAGCGCGCCCTCCGACAACAGGCGGCGAAAAAAATTGACCACCTGGAGAACGGCAAACAAGGTCTCTGAATAAGGCCCGGCACCCAACAGGGCCGCAATCCAGGCGTCGCGCACATAAGCCAGCAGCCGCGACACCAGCGTGCCGCTGCCGACGGTGGTGATATCGCGTGCGAGCGACATTCGGGTGATTCCCTCGCGGCTACTTTAGGCCCGTGGGCACAGGCCCGCCATCCACGCAGCGCGCATAAGCTTGCCGCCGCTCGATGCCCCGATATAGTGCGCGCACAATTCACGAGGACCACGCATGACTACTCTCCGCTACGACGTGCTCGGCATCGGCAATGCCATCGTCGATGTGATCGCCCGCGCCGAAGACGACTTTCTGGTGGCACAGGGCATGCACAAGGGCACCATGGCACTGATCGATGAGGCGCGTGCTGAACAGATCTACGCGACGATGGGGCCGGCGGTGGAAAGCTCGGGTGGCTCGGCCGCAAATACCATTGTCGGCGTCGCCAGCTTCGGCGCGCGCGCGGCCTTCGTCGGCAAGGTCAGTGACGACGAGCTCGGCCGCACCTTTGCCCACGACATCCGCTCCGCCGGCGTCGCCTACGACACACCGCCAGCGTCGGAAGGGCCGTCAACCGCGCGGTGCTACATCATGGTGACACCGGACGGCGAGCGCACAATGAACACCTACCTCGGCGCCGCGCAGGACCTGCATCCCAACGACATCGATGAAGCGCAGGTGGCAAGCGCCGCGGTTACCTATCTCGAAGGCTACTTGTGGGACCCGCCACGTGCGAAGGAAGCATTCGTCAAGGCTGCGGGGATTGCTCACAAGGCTGGCCGCCGCGTCGCGCTTACTTTGTCGGATGCGTTCTGCGTTGATCGCTATCGCGCGGAATTCCTGGACCTTATCCGCAAGGGCATCGTCGACATCGTGTTCGCCAACGAACGCGAACTGCACAGCCTCTATGAGACTGCCGACTTCGATACCGCCGTCAAGGCGCTGCGCGGTGAGGCCAAGCTCGCGGTGGTGACGCGCAGCGAAAAAGGCTGCGTCGTAGTTTCGCGCGACGCGGTCGAGACGGTGCCAGCCGAGCCTGTCGCGCAGGTGGCGGACGTCACTGGCGCCGGTGATCTGTTCGCCGCCGGCTTCCTTGCCGGTCTTGCGCGCGGCAAGGATCATCGCACCTCCGCCCGCCTTGGCGGTATTGCGGCAGCCGAAGTCATACAGCACATCGGCGCGCGGCCGGCCGTGTCGCTGAAGGCGCGCGCGGCCGAGAACGGCGTCGCGGTCTAGCCGCTACATTTTCGGATGGGAATTAAGCGTGAGATGCCAGCGATGCCGGCATCTCACGCGGGACCCAAGGACGTCCGGTGCGACGTTATCCGGGCGCGGTGCAAGGTCCTCTCGATTGATAGGAGGCGCGGCCGCTTGCCAGCAAGCCATTGGTAACCAGTTGGTAACCAAACATGGTTACCGATTGATGAATGCCCAATCGAGGACCAGTGCCATGACCAAGCGCAAGCAAATCGAGAGTGCCGGCGGCGATCCGGTAGCGAATCCGGACAACGCGCCGCAGCAGGGGCAGACCGAACTGCCGCTGGTCGACTCACCTTCGCTTTCGCCGGCGACATCGGACGTGGCCAGCGAACCGGTGGCGGAGCCGCCAGCCACCCTCGAAGCTGCACCGGCGGTCAGCAAGACTGACATCGATAATAAGGAGGAGCCGAGCGACATTGCCCAAGCAGCGCCGGCGCGTGCGCGATGGCAGCACCTCCGCCTGCGTCCGCGCCACCGGCGCTACGCCATGCTTGCCGCTTCGGTTGCGATCGCCGCCGCCATCGGCGTCGTGGCCGGAGCGACGATGACCGGCGGATTCTCAAAGCCCGCTTCGGTCGATGTTGCAGGTCTTGAAGAGAGCAAGGCGGCACAACAGTCGATCGCGCGTCTTTCCAAGGACGTCGCCAGCCTGAAGGCGAGCTTTGAGGCCGCAAACAAATCGGCGCACAGCCAATTCGCCAAG
>DASSYU010000374.1:0-2125 GCA_035703125.1 Pseudolabrys sp.
CGGCATTGCCAATATCGCCTGGCGGCAGGCCGATCCCGGCACGGCCGCGCTGGACGCATACGATTTGCTGACGTCGGCCTTTGGCGTGATGTTCTTCGGCGACCCCGTGGGGGCCTTTACCAACATGCGCGGTGCCGCCACCCCTGGCGCGAGAATGGCGTTTGTGTGCTGGCGAGCGCTAGCCGAAAACCCGTGGATGGAGGTGCCGATGAACGCGGTCTCTCACCATCTGCCGCCGCGGCCGAAAGCAATCCCGAACGCCCCCGGAATGTTCGCCTTCGCCGATCCTGAGCGCGTGTCCGAAGTTCTCACCGCAGCCGGCTGGGCGGCACCGCGGCTCGAGAAGCTCGACCTCGATTTGGACATCGCCGCTGGCCGCGGGCTGGAGGAGGCTGTGGATCAGTCGACTAAAATCGGTGCCGTCAACAGTTGGTTGCGCAACCAGCCGATGGACGTCGTCTCAGCCGCCATCGCGTCCGTCCGTGCGGCGCTGGCGCCGCACGTGGACGGCGCGAGCGTGCGTCTTCCCGGTGCGATGTGGCTGGTCAGCAGCGCGCCGACGAGGTGATCGAATAGGTGGAGCTGATGTCCGCTAATGGCCCATAGCGGACATTTGTAGTTGCAGCGCACATGTCCGCTTTCGGGGGTAAAGCGGACACGCCGATTGCACTGCAATGTCCGCAAATGACCCAAAGCGGACATCCCGGTGCCTCAACGCTCGCCCAGCGACCCCACTCGAATGATCAGCCGGATGTCCGCTATTGGCGGTGATGTCGTCAGAAGCTCACTGTCGCTTCAGGCTGATGATGTAGTCGATGATGTCATCTGTATCCGATTTCGAGATTATAAAGTTCGGCATTTGCTTATGGCTTGATTGGAGGAACACTTTCAGGGAAAGCCGGGTTGTGGAGGGCAGTTTGGCGATGTCCTCAAAGCTTGGGGGATATCGATGCAGTGAAGGGAATTGCGGACGAGCTTGATGACAATCGCCGCAAAGCTCTGTCGCCAACCGACGCCCCGCAGCCCTTTCGCCAGGCTGGGCAAGTGCCGCGACGGATAACGTCAACGCCCCGGCGACGAGGCTGAAGAACAGGGGCTGGCGCATGGGGTTCCTCGGACAGCGCGTGCAGTTCAGTAAAATAACATAGGTCAATTGGAAGCCGCTGTAGAGAATATCGCGATCAAGCTGCTGAAGTTCGCGGTGAGCTGATTGCGTTCCTGCAGAGGCGCAACAAAAAGCCCGGCAGTAAAAGACCGCGCCGAATCATTCGGCGCGGCCGCATGTTCCGCACTGCGTGCGATCAGAACTCACTCCAATGTTTATAGGGAGCGTTGTACCTGTACCTCGGCTGGTAAGCGTAACTCGGCTGGTAGGCATAGCTATTGTTGAATTCGTAATCGGAGGGACCCACGCCGCCATAGTAGGCGTAGGGACCTCCATAGCCGTAGCCGCCGTAATACGGTCCCGGAGCATAGGCGTAACCGTAGTAAGGCCGTGACGCGATGGCCGCTCCCAGAGCAAGTCCGCCGGCGACGGCGCCGGCACCCCAGCCCCATCCGTACCCGAGCCGGCGGGCTTCGGCCTGGTTCGGAATGGCAAGCGCCGCGAGCGCAATCATTGCAGCCGACGCGACTGCGATTTGTTTCGCTGTCATGATAACTGCCTCCATTTGGCTGTTATCGAAAACGTCGCGCTGAAAACTTCCTGCAGCGTTGATTTAAGTCAACGGTCACAGCAACGTGAAATGCGGCGGTAACTTTCGCGCGCCGACGAGGTGATCGAAGAGGCGGTTGTGACGGCGGGGCTAGCGATCTGGCGAGCTTTGTTACAGCGGTCGCGAAGTGTTGATGATCGTGAAGCCTGGAAGCGTAATAAGATCGGGGCCGCTCGCTTCCCCGAGCGCGCGGCCCCGATCTCTAATCCCCCCACCCGTCCCCAAGAGAGGTCGGGGTCGCGACATTCCTACAAGGAATCGCGACCCGCCGGTGGTCACAAATTGAGTCCGTCGCCAAATTCCTGTGCACTGTTGCCGTGATGGCACAGGATCGGCGGTGCGCCGCTACGGTCCTGCCGTTCCCGTTCCGGCTTGCCGGGATTTTATTACCACGCACGAAGTTCCGCGAA
>DASSYU010000406.1:0-2106 GCA_035703125.1 Pseudolabrys sp.
CGAGGCGCAACGCTCGCCCGACGGGACCACGTCGCCATTGATGCCGACGCACATCGAACAGCCTGAGTCGGCCCACTCGAGGCCGGCGTCGCGAAATATCTTGTCGAGGCCTTCCTGTTCGGCCTGCCGTTTCACCGACGATGAGCCCGGCGAGACCAGGCCTGGCACCTTGCTGACGCGGCCGCTGAGCACGGCGGCCGCCGCGCGCAGATCCTCGATGCGTGAATTGGTGCATGAGCCGATGAACACCCGGTCGACTGCAATGTCGGTCAGCTTCGTTCCCGGCGCGAGCCCCATATAATCGAGCGCCTCGCGCAGATACTTGGCGCGCGTCGCGTCGCTCTCGCGCGCCGGATCGGGAATGCGTCCGTCGACTGGCAATGCATCGTCGGGCGTCGTGCCCCAAGTGACGATCGGCGCGATCTCGCTTGCGTTGAGCGAGACCTCGCGGTCAAAGCTTGCGCCGGCATCCGTTGTCAGTGTCGACCAGGCGTCGACCGCACGGTCGAAATCGGCGGCCTTCGGCGCGAATGGCCGGCCCTTCAGGTAAGCGAAGGTGGTCGCGTCGGGCGCCACCATGCCGCAGCGTCCGCCGGCCTCGATCGACATGTTGCAGAGCGTGAGCCGGCCCTCCATCGACAGTGCGCGGATGGCGCTGCCGGCAAATTCGATGGCGTGGCCCTGCGCGCCGTCGGCGCGAATGCGCGCGATGATCGCGAGCGCAATATCCTTCGCCGCGATTCCGTCCGCAAGCGCGCCATCGACGGTGATGCGCATGCGTTTCGGCTTTTTCTGCCAGAGCGTCTGCGTCATCAGCACGTGCGCGACTTCGGACGCGCCGATCCCGAAGGCATAGGCGCCGAATGCACCGTGCGTGGACGTATGGCTGTCGCCGCAGACGATCAGCAGCCCCGGCAAGGTCAGTCCCTGCTCGGGGCCGACGACATGCACGATGCCCTGGCGCGGGTCTCGCAGCCCAAACAGCGTGATCTGGTTGTCGCCGGTGTTGGCCTCGAGGTTGCGCACCATGGCGGCGATCTCGGGATTGGCAATCCCGCCGTCCCGGCCGCGTGTCGGCACGTAGTGGTCGGCCACGCCGAAGGTGAGTTGTGGCTCTGCGACACTCCGTCCACGCCCTTTCATCTGGCTGAAGGCATGAAACGAGCCCTCATGCACGTAATGGCGGTCGACCCAGAGGAGCGAAGCCCCGTCGTCGCGGCGCACAATCTCATGCATGGCCCAAAGTTTGTCGATTAGGGTCTGGGAATTGCTCATCATCCGATCGGGTCTGCTTTAGCGGTTGCGGGCTCTGGGGCGGTCCGCAATAGTATAAAACCAAGATCGAGGCCCTTGAAATCCAAACGGGCGGGCTTCGCCCCACGACGCTGACCCAGGAGGGAAGTCATCATGCCGAACCAGAAGTATCTGCTTAATCGCCGTCGCTTCCTCGCCACGACGGCCGCGGCGACCGGCGCCATCGCGATGCCTTCGATCCTGCGTGCGCAAGGCGCGCCCGTGAAACTCGGCGTGCTGCATCCGGTCACCGGCGCGCTGTCCTATTCGGGACAGCAGGGCCGCCTCGGCGCCACTCTCGCGATCGAGGAAATCAACGCGGCCGGCGGCATCAAGGGCCTCGGCAAGATCGATCCCGTGCTCGGCGATGCGCAATCCACCCCCGAAGGTGGCACCGCCGAGGTCGAGAAGATGAACTCGGCCGGCGTGGCGGCAATCGTCGGCGGCTATGCAAGCAATATCTGCCTTGCCACCACGCAAGCAGCTGCCCGCTATGAACTGCCTTACGTGGTCGACGTCGGAGTCGCCGACGGCATCGTGACGCGCGGGTTGAAGAACACGTTCCGCTTCGGACCGGGCTTCGGAGTCATCTCGAAGACCGCGCTGGCCAATCTTGCCGCGATCAACGACGCGGCGGGCAAGCCGGCAAAGACCGTCATGATTGTGCATGAAGACTCGCTGTTCGGCTCGGGCCTGGCCAAGCTGCTCAACGCGCAGCTGCCGGCGCAGGGCTTCCAGATCCTCGAAACGATCCCGCACCCGACGCCCACGCGCGACTTCAACAACGTCGTGCTCAAGATCAAGGCGCAGAAC
>DASSYU010000430.1:0-2503 GCA_035703125.1 Pseudolabrys sp.
ATCACCTACAAGATCGCGGCGCACGCGGCCGACCTCGCCAAGGGCCATCCGGCCGCGCAGTTGCGCGACGACGCGCTCTCACGCGCGCGCTTCGACTTCCGCTGGCAGGACCAGTTCAACCTCGGGCTCGATCCCGACACCGCGCGCGAATATCACGACGAGACGCTGCCGAAAGAAGCGCACAAGGTGGCGCATTTCTGCTCCATGTGCGGTCCGAAATTCTGCTCGATGAAGATCACACAGGACGTGCGGGATTACGCGGCGACTTTGAACGACAAACAGGGTTTTGGAGCCGAAGGCGACCAAAACCCGTCTTCACTGACAAAAGAGCAAGGCATGGCGCAGATGTCGGAGAAATTCCGGCAACTCGGCGAGCAGGTTTATGTCGATGCGGACAAGGTGAAGGAGAGTAATAAGGCGTTGTAGTTCCTTCGCAGCGTGCCGTCCGCACCAGCTCAACAATTGGTGCAAATTTTCGGAAGAGGCCCCAACGGATCCACCTCCCGCCGTCTAGTGGAATCCTCTTCCTTGCGCACTGAGGGCGGCAGCGAGCGTTGTGTCGGTTGACGGTGGCCGACTGGCGCCTGCGGGGTTGTCGTGGCGGCCGATCCCGGTGGCGGCATCGTCTGGCTCGGAGACTGCCGGCCCTGGTCCTGTGCCACCGCTGCAATGTTGAGCAAAATTGAAGCTGGGATAGCGATCGTCATCGCGCGCATGGGAGCCACCCTTTCGCGAACCGATCTGGTCATTGCGGCCTGCTCCGGGTTTCTTCGGATACGCCGCCGCGCAATAATGACGCTTGCCTTGTGCGTTTGCAATAATGGGGACGCAATAAGGCCACAAACGCCAGCACCAAAGGCTCCCCGCGCGCACATCCTCGCCGATTGCGATCCGCCCATCCCCTTCCTATCTTCTAAGACGCTGTGCCGGTGCGGCGGTCCGCCCGGCGGTAAAACCGCCGACACAGCGCGGGCGGCGGGGGGTCATCACGGAGAATCGACCATGTGGGCTGCTTTCGTCCGGCAATTCGCCGCCTATGCCATCACCCGCCGCGGCAAGAAACTGTTCGCGCTGATCGGCGTCCTCGCTTTGTGTTTCGGCGCGGCGCTCCTGATCGACATGCAGTTCTACGTGTCGGCAAGCTTTGCCGCCCTGCTCGCAGGCTTCGCGGCCGTGACCTATGCCGTCCAGCATGTGAAGCTCAAGCGCGCAGAACACCAGCGCCTGCTGCGCAAGGCGGAAGCCGCGCACCAGCGCGCCCTCGCCGCGCAGGCCCGGCTCGAGCGGATCGACACGGCGAAGTCCGCCCTGCGCGGTGCGGCGACCGGTGCGGGGCGCCTCGTCACGGACAATGTCAGCATTGTCGCCAACGAGGCGCTGCTAATGGCGAACGAAACCGCCGACACGGTGACACGAAGTGTTCAAACAGTCGCCGGCGCGATCGAAACGGCCGCGCGTGCAGTTCTGGAATACGCCGCGCGCGGATGGCGATCGCTTAAGGCGTGACGCCGGGTGAATTGAATGCTTGTCCGCACGCTTCTCGGCATCGACCTGCTGGTCGCGCTTGTCGTTGTCTATTTCTTTGTTATCGGCCTGGCAGACGGGTCGGTGTCGTCGTTCAACATGAGCCTGTGGCTCGGCCTGCTGGCCGCTGTCGCCGCGGCGGTCGGCGGCGGCTGGCTGCTCAATGCCAATGGCCGGCGTGGCGCGGCGATTGCCGCGCTGTCGATCCTCGCCTTGCCGGGCATCCTCTATGGCCTGTTTGTGCTGCTGATCGTGATCGCACAGCCAGTTTGAAATTGAGGTCCGGCGGCAATCCGGACCGGCACCGGAATAAACAATTCGGATATATTCGCAATCGCGGCAGCAATCACCCTTGCAAGACGAGCGCCGCACAGCATACGATTTTGCGCCGTAACGCGGCATAACAAAATTTCAAGGAGTCTAAGATGAAGCGTTTCAGTCTTGCGTTGCTGGGCGCCGTGGGGGCGTTCCTTGTTCTCACTCCCGCACAAGCTGCCGATTACCGCGTCATTCAGTGGAATGACACGAAAATTTGCCAAGTCGTCGATATGGCCGGGCCGTTCAAGCCAATTCGGTCGAACTTTACGGTTCTGACGAAAAAATCGCTGCCGACCTTCGACGCCGCAGTGAAGGCAAGGGCCGACGTAAGTAAGAAGGCCAAGTGCACGTTCGCCTGAGCCGTCATCAAGACGCCAGAACATCATGCCACCTCACCATCCCGGATGGTGAGGTGGTTTTGCTTTCGGACGGCGGTAAGCTGGACGCCAGCACTCAAGCAACGGGTTGATCATGACAAAACGTATCAGCGTTATCGGCACCGGCACCATCGGTTCAAGCTGGGCCGCTTATTTCCTTGCGCGTGGATTTGAGGTTTCCGCCTACGACCCCGCGCCGAACGGCGAGGAATTCGCGCGCCGCTTCATCGACAATGCCTGGCCGACATTGGAGAAGCTCAAAGCGGTGCAGCCCGGCGCCGACC
>DASSYU010000442.1:0-3003 GCA_035703125.1 Pseudolabrys sp.
GACCAGCTTGCGGCGGTCGAGCATCTGCATCTGCCCGACCATCTCATCGAAGGTACAAAAGCCGAGCTCGGCCATCAGCTCGCGCACTTCCTCGGCGACGAAGAAGAAATAGTTGATGACGTGCTCGGGCTGGCCCTTGAAGCGCTTGCGCAGCACCGGGTCCTGCGTCGCGACGCCGACCGGGCAGGTGTTGAGGTGGCACTTGCGCATCATGATGCAACCGGCGGCGATCAACGGCGCGGTGGCGAAGCCGAATTCGTCGGCGCCGAGCAGGGCGCCCACGACCACGTCGCGGCCGGTGCGGATGCCGCCGTCGACCTGCACGGCAATGCGGCCGCGCAGGCGATTGATCACGAGGGTCTGGTGGGTCTCGGCGAGGCCGATTTCCCACGGGCTGCCAGCGTGCTTGATCGACGTCAGCGGCGACGCGCCGGTGCCGCCCTCGAAGCCGGCAATAGTGACATGATCGGCGCGCGCTTTTGAAACGCCGGCGGCGACCGTGCCAACGCCAACTTCGGAGACGAGCTTCACCGAAACGTCGCCCGTCGGGTTGACGTTTTTCAGATCGAAAATGAGCTGCGCCAAGTCCTCTATCGAATAGATGTCGTGGTGCGGCGGCGGCGAGATCAGGCCGACGCCGGGCGTCGAGTGGCGGACCTTGGCGATGGTCTTGTCGACTTTGTGCCCGGGCAGCTGGCCGCCTTCGCCGGGCTTTGCGCCCTGCGCCATCTTGATCTGCATCATGTCGGAATTGACGAGGTATTCGGCGGTGACGCCGAAGCGGCCCGAGGCGACCTGCTTGATCGCCGAGCGCGTCGAATCGCCGTTCGGAAGCGGCTTGAAGCGATCGGCTTCCTCGCCGCCTTCGCCGGTGTTCGACTTGCCGCCGATGCGGTTCATGGCGATCGCGAGCGTCGTGTGCGCCTCGCGCGAGATCGAGCCGAACGACATGGCGCCGGTCGAGAAGCGCCGCACGATGTTTTTAGCCGGCTCGACGTCCTCGAGAGGAACCGGCTTGCGGCCGTCTTCGTCGGCTTTTTTGAGTCGGAACATGCCGCGGATGGTTAGCAGGCGCTCGTTCTGCTCGTTCACGATCTGCGCGAAAGCACGGTAGTGGTCCTGCGAATTGCCGCGCACCGCGTGCTGCAGGCGCGATACCGTTTCCGCGGTCCAGACGTGATCCTCGCCGCGCACCCGCACCGCGTAGTCGCCCCCGACGTCGAGCATGGAGCGGTAGATCGGCGCGTCGCTGAAGGCATCGCGATGCCGGCGGACGGCTTCCTCGGCAATTTCGGCAAGCCCGACACCTTCGATACGCGTGTGCGTTCCGGTGAAGTATTTGTCGACGAAGTCCTGACGCAAGCCGACGGCGTCGAAAATCTGCGCGCCGCAATACGACTGATAGGTGGAGATGCCCATCTTGGACATCACCTTGAGCAAGCCTTTGCCGATCGCCTTGATGTATTTCTTCACGACGTCCTTGTCGTCGGTCGGCTTACCCGGCAGATCGTCCTTCATCGCGGTCAGCGTCTCGAAAGCGAGGTAAGGATTGATCGCCTCGGCGCCGTAGCCCGCGAGACATGCGAAATGATGCACTTCGCGCGGCTCGCCGGTCTCCAGCACCATGCCGACGGACGTGCGCAGGCCGTTGCGGATCAGGTGGTGATGCACGGCGGCACAAGCGAGCAGTGCCGGAATTGGAATGCGATCAGCGCCCGCCTTGCGGTCCGACAGGATGATGATGTTGCAGCCGTTGTGCACTTCCTCTTCCGCGCGGTCGCAGAGTTCGTCGATCGCCCAGCCCATGCCGTCGGGGCCATGCTCGGCGGGGAACGTGATGTCGAAGGTTCTGGATTTGAAATGGTCGCCGCTCATTTCCGAGATCGAGCGGATCTTTTCCAGGTCCTCGTTGGTGAGGATCGGCTGGCGCACCTCGAGCCGCTTGGTGTTTGACATGCCTTCGTGGTCGAGCAGGTTCGGGCGCGGCCCGATGATGGAGACGAGGCTCATCACCAGTTCCTCGCGGATCGGGTCGATCGGAGGGTTGGTGACCTGCGCGAAGTTCTGCTTGAAATAGGTGAACAGTGATTTCGGCTTGTCGGACAGCGCCGAAATCGGCGTGTCGTTGCCCATGGAGCCGACCGCTTCTTCGCCTGTGGTCGCCATCGGCGCCATCAGGAACTTGATGTCCTCCTGCGTGTAGCCGAAGGCCTGCTGGCGGTCGAGCAGCGCCAGGTTCGAGATCGGCGCGACGTTGGCGGTGCCGGGAAGCTCTTCGAGCACGATTTGCGTGCGCGCAAGCCACTCTTTGTATGGATGGCTCTTCGCCAGCGTCGCCTTCAATTCCTCGTCCGGAATAAGCCGGCCTTCGTCGAGGTCGACCAGCAGCATCTTGCCCGGCTGCAGGCGCCACTTCTTGACGATGTCCCTCTCCGGGATCGGCAAGACGCCCGTCTCAGATGCCATGACGATGCGATCGTCCCGCGTGAGCAGATAGCGCGCCGGGCGCAGGCCGTTGCGGTCCAGCGTGGCACCGATCTGCCTGCCGTTGGTGAACGCGATCGCGGCAGGGCCGTCCCACGGCTCCATCAATGCGGCGTTGTATTCGTAGAAAGCACGGCGTTCCTCATCCATGAGCGGATTGCCGGCCCAGGCTTCCGGAATCATCATCATCATCGCGTGCGCGAGCGAGTAGCCGCCCTGCGTGAGAAACTCGAGTGCGTTATCGAAGCAGGCGGTGTCGGACTGGCCTTCGTAGGAGATCGGCCAGAGCTTGTTGATGTCCTTGCCGAACAGCGGCGAGGAAACCGACGCCTGCCGCGCCGCCATCCAATTGACGTTGCCGCGCAGCGTATTGATCTCGCCGTTGTGTGCGATGTAGCGGTACGGATGCGCCAGCGACCAGGTCGGGAACGTGTTCGTCGAGAAGCGCTGGTGCACCAGCGCGAGCGCGCTCTCGAAATCCGGATCATGCAGGTCGGGGTAGTAGGTGCCGAGCTGGTC
>DASSYU010000178.1:0-4196 GCA_035703125.1 Pseudolabrys sp.
TTCTCCGGCTGCTTTCACCGCACGTACATCCATGCCGTCGACTTGATCGCCGGGAATGTTGAAAGACAATCCGCGGCGCGACAGGTTGACCTCGGCCGAAGAGCGTGTGATCGCCGTCCCCATCGCATAGCGATTATTCTCGATCACATAGATCGCGGGCAGCTTCCACAGCTCCGCCATGTTGAAGCTTTCGTAGACCTGGCCCTGATTGGCGGCGCCATCGCCGAAATAGGTGATGCTGATGTTGCTGTTGCTGCGGTAGGTGTTGGCAAAGGCGAGACCGGTACCAAGCGGCACCTGCGCCCCCACAATCCCATGCCCGCCGTAGAACCCCTTCTCCACGCTGAACATATGCATGGAGCCGCCCTTGCCTTTGGAATAGCCGTGCGCACGCCCTGTGAGCTCAGCCATGACTCCCTTGGGATCCATGCCGGTTGCGATCATGTGACCATGGTCGCGATAGCCGGTAATGACCTGATCGCCGGGCTTGAGCACCATCTGCATGCCGACGACGACGGCTTCCTGGCCGATATAGAGATGGCAGAATCCGCCAATCAGGCCCATGCCGTACATCTGTCCCGCCTTCTCTTCGAAGCGGCGGATGGTCAGCATGGTGCGGTAGGCGGAAAGCTCCTGCTCCTTGCTGAAATCGGCGACCGGTCTGACGTCGGTGCTGGGACTCTTCGGGGCGACCGCCATTAGCACTCCCTGCGAAAGCGTCCGACAGTTGTGACGGGGTGTCGGTAGGCTTTCCCGAACCCCAATAGCTTAAATCCCCCGGCGGCGAAAGCGCGAGACTGCCGCGGGGAATTGCGCAAAACGCTCGGAAATTGGCTGAAAATTTCAAGGCGAGCACTGGATAACGTCGCCGGCCTTCCGCGGTTGCTAACGGGGATCGAGCAGCAGCGTAAGATCGCGCGGATCGGCGTAGCCAATCAGGGCACGCGCCCGCTCATCCAGCATGTCGGGGTCGATCCGGTCGGCACGCAAAAGCGATACCCGGCGTTCCCACTCCGCGCGTTCCGCCTTGAGCTGCATCAGATCGCCCTTCATCGGCGTGAGCTGTTGCTCGAGGTCCTGCTGGGCGCGCAGTCCGTGATTGCCGGTGAAGGCGTTGGCCGCGAAATAGCCGATGAACAGCGCCGCAAAGGTATAAAGACCGAGGACGGTCAGGAATGTGCGGCGGCGACGATGCGTAACCATGGCCTGCAACATGGGCCAAGGCCGTTAAAGCGCCTTTAATGGCGTCAGATCCTGTGCCGGATCTCGTTCAGGAAGAAGTTTCCGAGGCGCTTGCCGCGGTTTCGCAGGACCTTCAGCACACCCTGATCGACAAAATACGTGAGCAGGATTGAATCGCGAGTCTTCACGCGGTTGTGGACCGGGTCGGCCGAATGCCAGGTGTCGGTTCCGACAGCAAACGCATAGCCGCTGTTCGGCGCAAAACGCATCTGCGTCCTCTTCGGCAGGGAACCGTCAGGCAGCTTTTCATGGAAGATCGTACCGATGTCGGTGTTGGCATCGTCCTTCGGCAGGTAGAGCTGCACGGTGATGCCCTTCCAGCGCGTGTCCGTGTGCGGCGTGATCAGGTAGCCCGGGATGTCACGCGTCAAGATCGGGATCGGATACATTCCGACCTTCGCAAAGTTTTCGCCGAAGCGCTTCGACAAACCCGGCGCAAGGCACCGGATGAAGGCCAGCTTGACAGGTTCCGAGCAGAGCGCGCGGCCGACGATGTCCCACAGCGCGCGCTTTTCCGCCGGCAAATTGCGGATGTATTCCGGGAACAGATCGATCTTGACGCGCGTGTGCGTGCCATCCGCAAGATCATGACCTTTGCTGCGGCCATGCATCGGCCGGTAATCGGATGACTCCGGCATCAGCGCGAGGATCTGCGCGTAGATGTCGTCGGGGAACACCCTGTCAAACTCGAGATGGAAAAACGGTTTCTCGACGGCGCGTGCCCCGTCGATCGACTGCACGATAAATGCGGCCAAGCGATCCGCAGCCTGGCGGCGGTCATAGGTCGACAGGTTTGTCGTCTGATCCATCGTGCGCACCCACGCTCTGGTCCCGGAAGCAATTTGCGTCGAATTCACCATTAAAGGCAAGACACGGAATGCCGCAACACCGATCAGGCCTTCAGGACATCGCGCCCCGCGAATTTCGCCTGCGGTCCGAGTTCCTCCTCGATACGCAGCAGCTGGTTGTATTTTGCGGTTCGGTCAGACCGAGCAAGCGAACCGGTCTTGATCTGTCCGCAATTGGTCGCGACGGCGAGGTCGGCAATGGTCGAGTCTTCCGTTTCGCCCGATCGGTGCGACATCACCGCCGTGTAACCGGCCTTGTGAGCCATCTCGACGGCAGCCAGCGTCTCGGTAAGCGTGCCGATCTGATTGACCTTCACCAAAATCGAGTTTGCAACGCCATCCTTGATGCCCTTTGACAAGCGCGTCACATTCGTCACGAACAGATCGTCGCCCACCAGCTGGCACTTGTTTCCGATCAGCGCCGTAAGATTCTTCCACCCTTCCCAGTCATCTTCCGCCATGCCGTCCTCGATGGAGATGATCGGGTATTTCGCGACAAGATCGGCCAGATATTTTGCCTGATCCTGCCTCGAACGCTTCTTGCCCTCGCCCTCGTAGACATACGTGCCGTCTTTGTAAAACTCGGTCGCCGCACAATCGAGGGCAAGCATCACGTCGCCGCCGGGCTTGTACCCGGACCTGGTGATCGCTTGCATGACAAAATCGAGCGCGGCTTCCGCCGACTTCAGGTTCGGCGCGAAACCGCCTTCATCGCCGACGTTGGTGTTCAAGCCGGCCGATTTGAGCGCCCCGCGGAGCGTATGGAAAATTTCCGCGCCGGCGCGCAACGCCTCGGCAAAAGTCGGCGCGCCGACCGGCATGATCATGAATTCCTGAAAATCGATCGGATTGTCGGCGTGCACACCACCGTTGACGATATTCATCATCGGCACCGGCAGCACGCGCGCGGCCGTGCCTCCGACATAGCGATAGAGCGGCGCGCTCTTCGCGCTGGCCGCCGCCTTGGCGGTCGCGAGTGATACACCGAGGATCGCGTTGGCGCCCAGTCGCCCCTTGTTCGGGGTTCCGTCGAGCGCAATCAGGGTCTCGTCGATCTTGGTCTGAGCTTCGGCGTCCATGCCGCCGAGCGCATCGAATATCTCCCCGTTGACCGCGTCGACTGCCTTCCGGACCCCTTTGCCCCCGAAACGGGCCTTATCGCCATCGCGCAGCTCGACCGCCTCGTGCGCGCCGGTCGAGGCGCCGGATGGAACGGCGGCGCGGCCACGCGAGCCGTCGTCCAAAATGACGTCGACCTCAACGGTCGGATTGCCGCGGCTGTCGAGGATTTCGCGGCCAATAATGTCTGTAATTGCGGTCATGGGGTGTCCGGAATTGGTACGGGGGCTTCTACAGGATCGACAACCCTCTTGTCATGCCCCGTCCCGAACGTGCATCCACTGGTGCACAAACCATGCAGTAAATGGCAATGGCACCGAAACGGTTGCAACTCGGCCAGCGGAGCCCGATTCCGGCCTCACCCGACAAGGCCGTTCTTGATCGCGTTCCGAACCCGCATGCCGGGACAAATTATGTGGCGAGATTTACCTCGCCGGAATTCACCACTTTGTGCCCGATCACCGGCCAACCCGATTTTGCCCATCTGGTCATCGACTACGTGCCCGCTCGCTTTCTTGTCGAATCGAAGTCGCTGAAGCTCTACCTCAACAGCTTCCGCAATCACGGCGCCTTCCACGAAGACTGCACGGTCGCCATCGGCAAGCGACTGTTTGCGCTGCTCAAGCCGAAATGGCTGCGCATCGGCGGCTACTGGTATCCGCGCGGCGGAATGCCGATCGACGTGTTCTGGCAGGCCGGGAAGCTCCCGAAGGGCGTCTGGGTGCCTGATCAAGGCGTCGCGCCCTATCGTGGGCGCGGCTAGCCTTTCGGGGCGCTCCGCCGAAGATACATCGCGCAGGTCCATCCGGTTGCCGCCAATGCGGCCGCTCCGACCACGAGCACGGGCGTGATTCCGACAGTGACCAGACCGGCACCGTAGACGACAGGGCCGGCGGCCTGGCCAAGAAAGAAAAACATCGAGTGCGCCGCGGTGGCTGATCCACGCGCCGATGGCGCCAGTTCCGTGACGTAAACCTGGATGCATCC
>DASSYU010000490.1:0-3479 GCA_035703125.1 Pseudolabrys sp.
CGCCGCCGTGAACGAGAAATCGAAACCTGGATTTGTGTCGCTAGAGGGCTATCTCGCCGGCCGGCTCGTGGTCGAAGCCATGAGGAGAATTCCTGGCGAGCCCACGCGTGAAGCATTCCTGGACGCGATAGAACGCGAACCGTTCGACCTCGGCGGCATGAAGCTCACGTTCAGCGCAACGCAAAATCAGGGGTCAAATCAGGTCTATTTCACGGTGCTGCAATCAGACGGCTTTTTCCGGCCGGTTACCAGGCTCGTGAAGACCGTCGCGAGATGACGACCAGCGTGTAACCGAAATGCTCATGCCCTCGGTCGACCCGCCGGCAAAACAGGCCCAAGGCCCTCGCGCCCCGGGCTGGCTTTCCACCATTCGCGCCCGGCTGTACCTCGCGTTCGGCTTTGCTGCAGCGCTCACCATCATCGGCGCGTCCGTCGCGTTCTATGAGTTCACCATTATCGGATCCACAACCAACGAAATCGTCTCGCGCAGCCTTCCGGCCACAGCCGTATCGCTCCGGCTCGCAGAACAGGCAAGCAGTCTCGTGTCTTCGGGCCCGCGCCTGATGAACGCTGGTACCGAGAAGGTCCGCGCGGAGATTCTGGCCGACATCAACAAGCAAGAAAAAAATCTCGAGGATGGCATCAGCCAGCTGAAGGCGCTCGGCATCGGCAATGCCGACGACATCGAGGTGAGCCGCAAGGCCCTGGCGCAGCGCCTTCAAACGCTCAATCAGGCGATCTCAAACCGAATTTCCATGTCGAACGAGCGGTCTTACCTGGCCTCCTCGATTCGTGCCGCGCACGAGGCACTCCTGATCGGGCTCGCGCCGGCAATCGATGACGCAAATTTCGACCTGATGATGAACGCCAGGCAGGAGGGCGCGGCCGCGATTGGGACGAGGCTCGAATACCTCCGCCGGCTTTTGGAGACTGAATCGGAATCGAACCTGCTGGCGGGCCTGTTGACGGAAGCTTCGCTCGTCAGCGACGCAAGCCGCCTGGAGCCGTTGCGCGACCTCATTGCGTCCGCCCAGCGGAAAATAGCCAAGAACCTGAATGCAATTCCCGATCAGGCGCAACATGAGAAGCTGGCCGCGCTTTACAAGCAGCTTGGGGCCATCGGCGCGGACGACGGGATCATTGCCGCGCGGGCCTACGAGCTCAATCAGCAGCACGAGGCGCAGGTCGCATTCACGGCCGCACAAAAGGACGCCTCGAGGCTCAAGCATGCGGTCGACGCCCTGGTCGAACAGCAAGGCAGCACCGCGCAACAAATATCCGGCTACGCAAGCAGCCAAATCAGCTCCGGCAAGCTTATCCTGACCGCCCTGTCCATTGCGGCGGTGCTTGGCGCAGCGTTGATCGCATGGCTTTACGTCGGGCGCAGCGTCGCGCGGCGGCTTGGCTTCCTCAGCGAGCGATGCGGCGCCTGGCCAGTGGCGATGTCACCGTCGATATCCAGGACACCCGTCGCGACGAGATCGGAGACATGGGGCGGACGCTTTTGTTTTTCCGCCAGGCAACGGCCGACGTGGCAAGCGCGCGTCGCAAGGAAAGCGAGCAGACGCGAACGCTGGAATCGCGCCGACAGCTCGTCGAGACCGCCACGCAGGAATTCGAGCGGGCCGTGTCCAATATCGTTCAGACACTCGACCGTGCGGCTGGCGCGATGGACACGTCCGCGCGCGAAATGGCGAACAGCGCCGGCCGAAATCAGGAGCAGGCGTTTGCGACCGCGGCAGCATCGGAGCAGGCAACGACAAACGTCAGCATCGTAGCGACGGCCGCCGAGGAAATCGCCCAGTCGATCGAACATATCGCTGCCCGCGTCGCCAATTCAGCGAACGTTGCAACGCAGGCGACCGACGAGGCGAAGGCCATCACCGAGGCAGTCGAGAGCCTGTCGGCCTCAGTGGATGAAATCGGCGAAGTGAGCGACCTCATCAGCAGCATCGCCGCGCAGACGAACCTGCTTGCGCTCAACGCGACGATCGAGGCTGCCCGCGCCGGAGAAGCTGGGCGCGGCTTTGCCGTGGTCGCGCAGGAGGTCAAGGGCCTCGCCGGACAGACCGCCAAGGCGACCGAGGAAATCACCCGGCACATCGTCTCGATCGAGCAGACGACGGAGCGGTCAGTCAACGCGATCAAGAAGATCGCAATCACGATCGGACAGCTCAGCGAAGTCGCCAATGACGTTGCGGTGGGGATGCGGCAACAAGATGCGGTGACGCAGGAAATCGCGCGCAACGCCGGCGCGGCCGCCAAGGGGACGCGCGACGTCTCCGAGAACATCACTGAAGTTTCGAACAGCGCAATCAAAACCGGCCAGATCGCCTTGACGGTTCTAGCGGCCGCCGCCGAACTGGCCGATCAATCTCACCTGCTGCGGCGCGAGGTCGAACGCTACCTGGCGCAGCTGCGCGTGGCGTCGTAGCCGTCGCTTCGCTTCAGAAATTTTCCTCGGAACGCGGCGACAGGCCGCCCTTGCGCGCGCATCCGTACTCTTTGCACAGGTAGGAAAGGTCGCCCTCGCAGGCGTAGCCGGTGACCGGGCACAACTCGCTCTGCTCCTGGCCGTCGTTCGGCGCAACCGCCGCGAAGAACCAGGGATCATCCCACAACGACTTTCCCACCACGGCCTCCATCCGCCGCTATCAATTCGAATACGCGGTCATGGGACCGATCTCGATCGGGACTTCGGTTACTTTCGTCACCGGAAAGCCGGCAATGCGCGAATGCTCGCGAACCAGAGCTTCGCTTTCAGCAAGGTAGATGCAGAACGTCTTATCGGCTGCAATGTGGGAACGCAGCCATTGCACCTTTCCGGCAAGCTTGGCGAGCGCGGCATTGGAGGTTGCTGCAAGGCCGCGATATTCCTCGCGGGACAGGCTGCCGACCTTGGGGATGTCGCGCTCGATCACGTAGCGTTTCATGGTGTGTACCGGCCACTTCGCCATGGGTGATCCAACGGCAGGAGGTGTGCATGCCTTGCGATCCCAAGACGGGCTTCGCGGCGGCGTGATTTCTTCAACGCGTCCAGGAAGCGCGACCACAGAGTTCTGCGTCTCCCGGCCCGCCCAACTTCGAGGAGGGCGGCGGCGGGGGTACGGACACCCATTGCCACATTCATGAGATTCTCCTTTTCAGGGTCGGTTGCTGCCGGATTCACCGCTTCATAATGACGACTTCCAGATATTCGCTCGGCACGACCATGGTGGCGTCGTCCGCCTTGTTCATGCGGCCAATGAGATCGAAGAGGTCTTTCTCCAGCGCGTTCTGCTTCCGAGTATCGAGAGCTGCGAATGCTTTGAGGGTCGGACCATAGAAAGTCCTGAACACGTCGAGGAAGTGCTCCGGCGACCGATAGCGGAAATTGAAATGGCGCGACTCGGTCTTAATCCAGCCAGCGGCCGAGCCGAACATTTCGGTCAAACGCGCGCGCGTGCCCCAGAGCAGCGGAGACTTCGCCGCCGCCGGAG
>DASSYU010000204.1:0-5933 GCA_035703125.1 Pseudolabrys sp.
TCATCCGTGCGCAAGACATTTGCATTGGCCGCCGTTGCGCTTGCCCTTGGCCTCGCCGGAGCACAGGCGCAGGAGAAAGTGTGGAAACACGGCATCCTCGAAGCCAAGAGCGACGCCGGCTTCATCACCATGGTCGACAAAGGCGGCTTCGCCGCCAAGCGCGGGTTGAAAATCGAGCTCTTGCAGATCAAGGCCGGCGCGACGCTGATGAAGGCGCTGCTGTCCGGCGAGATCGACAGCGTCGACATGGGCGCGGCGGAATCGATCGTCGCGGGCGCGCGCGGCACCGGCGTGAAGATCGTCGGCTGCGGCTGGCCGGGCGTGCCGCAGGTCGTGCTCGCCAAGGCCGAGATCAAGTCGCTGGCCGATCTCAAGGGCAGGACCGTCGCGATTTCCTCGCCCGGCTCGCTGCCCGATTTGCTGTTCCGCGGCATGCTCAACGAGGCAAATGTGCCCTTCGCAGACGTGCAGCTGGCGACACAGGGTGCCGATCTCGACCGCTACAAGTCGCTGGTCGCCGGCATCACCGATGCTGCCATCGTGTCCAACGAGTTCGAGGCGATCATGCCGGCGAACATCAAGGTGCTGGCGAAAGGCAGCAGCGCAGTGCCGAACTTCCTCCGGCTTTGCATCGCGACCAGCAGCAAGGTCCTGAGCGAACGCCGCGACGATCTCGTCAAATTCGTCGCCGCCGAGATGGACGCCTACAAGTTCGCGCTCGCCAACCCGGCCCAGACGATCAAGGTCTCGCACGAGATGACGAACGCCAAGCCCGACGACAAGCGCGCAGAATTCATCACCGGCGAGGCGATCAAGAACAAGCAGATCGACCCGACGCTGTCGATCCCGCTCGACCGCCTCGACTGGATGCAGAACCTGTTCCTGAGGCCGGTGTGATCAAGCAGACGGTGCCGATCGAGTCGATCGTCGACAAGACCGTGAACGCCGACGCCGCCAAGCTGGCCGGTAGGTAGTCCCCGGCTCCTACCGCTCGTCCCCGCGAAAGCGGGGACCCAGGGCGGCAATTTTCAGATTCCGCAACTGTCCTCTGGATTCCCGCTTGCGCGGGAATGAGCGGAGGTTGTTCGTACGCATCAATCCTTATTCGGCATCGCGATACGTCGCCCGGCGGCCTCCGGGCGCGGCAGTTGCGCGTGCGCTGCCTTCATGCGCGCCAGCGAGCGCATGACCGAGTCGGGAAACGGGGCCACCTTCTTGGCCGCCATGTCGACGTGAAGAGTCATATTTTCCGAGGTCGCCGACACCCAGCCTTCGGTGGCGTGGAACAGCTGCTCGAAATAGTGGAAACGCTTTGAATCGTAGTCGAGCAGCTGGAACGTCACCCGCACGGGGTCGTTTTCGTGCAGCTCGCGCACGTAGCGCACGTGCGCCTCGGCCGTGAAGGTCGAATGATTGGCGCGCTTGAGATAGTCGGCCCCGATGCCGATGAGCTCGTACACCTCATCGACCGCGCGATCGAACAGCACGTTGTAGTAGGCCATGTTGAGATGGCCATTATAGTCGATCCATTGCGGCTCGACGTGCATCAGCGACGACACGAACGGCGCGAAGAAGACAGGTTCGAGGTCGGTGCGATCGAGCATAACTCAAGCCGAGATCGGATAAACCGCCTTCTCACCGCTGAGGACTCGCGCGACGTCGCTGGCGCACTTGGTTTGCAATTCCTCAAGCGCTTCGATCGAGTAGAACGCCGTGTGCGGAGAGATGATAACGTTGTCGCGCCCGAGCAGGGGTGAATCCTTGGCGAGCGGTTCGGCCGACACCACGTCGAGGCCGGCGCCACCAACCTGTCCGGAATCGAGCGCCGCGACCAAAGCGGGCTCGTCGATCAGCGGACCGCGCGCCGTGTTTACGATGTAGGCGCCCTTTTTCATCTTGGCGAAGACAGCGGTGTTCATCATGCCGCGCGTTTCCGGCGTGAGCGGCGCGTGCACCGACACATAGTCGGATTTATTGAGGAGGGTGTCGAAGTCGACGCTCTCGACACGCGCGGCCTTGAACACGTCCGGCTTCGCGAAAGGATCGAAGGCAATCACTTTCATTCCGAAGGCCTGCGCCTTGGGCACGATCAGGCGCGGGATGTGGCCGAAGCCGACAAGGCCGAGCACCGTGCCCTCGATGCGGCGGATCGGCACCACCGCCGGCATTTCCCAACGGCCGCCCTGGACGAGCTTGTTCGACAAGGGGATCTTGCGGATGAGGGCAAGCAACAATGCCATCGCATGGTCGGAGACCTCGCGGATGCAGTAGTCCGGCACATAGTTGACGGCGATGCCCTTTTCCTTCGCGGCGACCAGGTCGATGTTATCGACACCGAGACCGAAGCGGCCGATCGCCCGGCATCGGGTCAGTTGGCTGAGAATCTCGCGGGTCAATTTCGCGTAGGTGACGAGGATGGCGTCGGCATCCTTCGCGACCGCGAGGATGTCGTCGGCGTTGACGCTCTTCGCCATGCGGTAGGTCGGGTTGAGCTTCGAAAGCGCGGCTTTGGCAAGGTCGAGGGACGGGAACACGCTGTCGGTCACTGCAATCACGGGGCCGGCCATTACAAACTCCACATGCGGGAAACAATCGAAACGGGCGCAAAAGCTACGACAGCGACACGCGGGCGTCCACCCAAGTAGGCGAGGGCCGCCACGATTTCAACGGCTTAGCGCGATTAACCAAAAATTAACGACAGCCACGCGGGACGGGCTCCTTCGACTATCCTGACAAAAAATACGGGAGCGCGACAATGATCGGAAAGATAGCTCGAGGAGCATACGTAGCCGTTGTCGCAACGATGTTCGTCGCGTGGGTCGTCTCGTTCAACAAGGAAGTCCCGGCGCAGCCGAACCCCGGGCCGCAGGTCTGGTACATCCACTCGTAGGCGTGTCATCGGTCGCCGGCGAGTTTTGCTCACGGTCGGACGCACATGAATAGTGCCTTGGCGCAGGTCGTAATCCCCTACGGCAACTTCGACGACGGTTTGGAAAAATATCTGGTCGCCGCGGTCACGTTTCTGCTTCTTTGCTTTGCAGTCTGGCAATATTTCCGGGATCGCAAATAGCCGTCATGTCGCCAGAAATGCCGTCATCTCGCTGCTGAATTTTTCCCAGGCGGGTTCGGTTTCCAGAACCAGGTGATTGCGGCTTTCAAGCGTGACAAATTTCGCGCCGGGAATACCCGCGGCGAGTCTGCGTCCTTCATCAAACGTCACCGCCGCATCTTGCGGCAATGAAGGACAAGGGTCGGCACTTTTACCTGCGACAGCAGATCCGAAATGTCGAGCTCGCCGGTCGCCCGCATGATGCGCAAGGCATTTTCGGTCGAGGTCGTCATACGCTGCAAGTCGTTGAACCATTGCATCTGCTCAGGCGTGCCGTCGGGAAAGAACAGCGACGTGAAGAATTGGCGGAATGCCGGATTTTCCTTGCCCCACCCCTGCTCGACGATCGAGAGCAATGTTTTCGCGTGGTCGGGATCGCGCCTGGTCCTGCCCCGCGCAAAGCCCTCCATACAGGATCAGGTGGGTGACACGCTCGGGATGGCGAATGGCATAAACGATCGACGCCGCGCAGCCCTGGGAGATGCCCAACAAGGCGAAACGCTTCAGCTTGGCAGCCTCGACGACGCTCTCCAGATCGCGAACGAAGGCTTCAAAGGAAATATCCGCAACATCCCAGTCGGACAGCCCGTTGCCGCGCTCGTCATAGCGGATGAGCTGATAACGGGACGCCAGCTCGTGTAGCAGGTGGCTCCAGATCGGACTCTGCCAATCATATTCGAGATGGTTGAGCCAGTTGGCCGCTTTCATCAGAGGCGGGCCTTGGCCGGCCAGCGCGTAGGCGATGCGAACGCCGTCGGGTGCCGTGCAGAAGTGGACTTCCTGGTTCAGCGTCGGCCGTGCTGGCGCGGCGGCCGTCTTGGCTGCCGGTCTGGCCTCGACCTCGCCGACAAAGCGGAAGCCCTTGCGCGCGATTGTGCGGACAAATCGCTGGTGTTCGCCACTGTCGCCTAGGGCCTTGCGTACGGCATTGATGCGGCTGTCGAGCGTCGAGTCCGACACGATGCGCCCGCTCCAAACCGATGCAATGAGGTCGTCTTTGCTGAAGACGCGATCGCGGTTCTCGATCAGATAGACCAAAAGATCGAAAACCTGCGGCTCCACCGGGACAGCCGCACCATGCGCGCGCAACTCCCGGCGCTCGCAGTCGAGCGCGTAGTTCTCGAATGAAAACAACACGTTGTGGCCCGCAAAATGACGCCGCGATTATAACTCACGCGCGCATTGATGAGAAATCAATCTCGCCTCAATGACTTATCAATGTTTCCGCAACGACGCCGGAAAATGGCGTTGCCATGGTGATGGCTCAAACAAGCCGCGAGCCATCATGTTTCGAACCCGACGAACCCGGTTGTGGAATTGGCTCTTGCGGCGCATCGCCGCGCTGCGCGCCTGGGCCGAGCGGCCGCCACGCGCAAAACCGCTTCGCATCAACCGCTTTCATTGAATTGGCGGGCTCCTATGCCGTGCCTTCCGGCACGCCGGCCTTGCGCAGTCCCTCATAGTAGCGATCTGCGCCCATATCGCGGCTGAAGGGATGCATGTCGCGCACGAAGGCGACGGAGAAGTTCGGTCGCATCCGCGTCAACTCGGCGAGATAACGCCGCGCCTCGTCTTCGCGTCCCAATTGTCCCAGTGCCGCGATGAGGACTGAGTAGCGCGACCACTGGAAGCTCGGCTGCGCCAAAGCCCGCAGCGCAAAGCGCACGGCGGTTTCATCCTCGCCGACGAGGTATTTGGCCTCGGCCATACGGGCGAGGTAGGAGCCCATATTGGGGTCCTGCGGACTAAGCCGGATCGCGGATTCCAGGTGTGGAAACGCCTCGTGCGGTTTTCCCGAAAACACGAAAGCGGCGCCGAGACCGTAGTGCGCAAGTGCGAGGCTCGGGTTGAGGTCCAAAGCGAGTTCAAGCTCCGAGATGGCTGCCGCATACTCCCGGCGCAAATACCGCGTTCGTCCGAGCGTGCAGTGCGCCCCCGCATCGTCGCGATCGAGTGCAACAGCCTTTTGCGCGAACTCGATGGCGCGCTCGCGATTGTGGGCGACCGATTCGGCAAATCCGTAGACGACTTCGTAGTAATAGGCCTCGGCGGTGGCGGAATAGGCAGGCCCGAGCTCAGGGTCGATCGCGATTGCCGCGGCAAACTGCCTGCGAGCCTCAGCGAGGTCGTCCTGCGTATAGCGATAGAGATGGATCATGCCGCGCTGATATGTGCTCCACGCATCGATGCTGTCGCGGTGCTTCACGCGCGCTCTTTCGCGCTCGGCACGGCCCAGCTCCGGCTCGATACCGCCGACGATTGTCTGCGTGATGTCATCCTGGACGGAAAATATGCCGGACAGCGCGCGATCGTAGCTCCTGGCCCAGACGCTGCTGCCATTGCTGCCGTCGATGAGCTTGGCGGTGACTCGAATACGATCGCCGGCGCGGCGGATGCTTCCCATCAGGATGTACCGCACGCCAAGCTCGCGGGCGATGTCGTTGGGATCGGTGTCCCTGCTCTTGTACGCAAAGGTGGAGCCACGCGCGATCACGAAAAACCAGCGAACGCGCGATAGCGCCGTGATGATTTCCTCGGTCACACCATCCGCGAAGGAATCATCTGCCGCGTCGCCGCTCATGTTGCTGAACGGCAGGACCGCGATGGAAGGCTTTTGCGGTAGCGCAAGGGCGGGACCTGCCGGCACGCCAGCCATCTGCCCTGCAGTGTCCGTGGCCTCAACCGCGGCGACAAAGCGAAAGCCCTTCCTCGCAAAGGTGCGAATGCAGGACTGCTTCTCGCCGGTGTCGCCGATAGCCCTGCGCACGGCATTGATTCGGCTGGTCAGCGTCGATTCGGAAACAATGCGGCCGGCCCAGACCGA
>DASSYU010000227.1:0-4927 GCA_035703125.1 Pseudolabrys sp.
GCGGGTCTTGCGCTGGGCGTTGAGCGCAGTGCGCAGGAAGGTCATGGTGGCGACGCCGGGCACTTCGACCGGGTACTGGAACGCCAGGAACAATCCCTTGGCGGCGCGCTCGTCCGGGGCCATCGCCAGAATGCTCTTGCCGTCGAGCAACACATCGCCCTCGGTGACCTTGTAGTTGTCCTTGCCGGCCAGCACATAGGCAAGCGTCGACTTGCCGGAACCGTTCGGGCCCATGATGGCGGCGACTTGGCCCTTCTCGACCGACAGCGTCAGGCCGTTGAGGATCTTCTTGTCCTCGACCTCGGCATGCAGATTTTTGACCTCAAGCAACATTGATTAACCCACGCTTCCTTCCAGAGAGATCGAGATCAGCTTCTGCGCTTCCACCGCGAATTCCATCGGCAGCTGCTGCAGCACGTCCTTGACGAAGCCGTTGACGACCAGCGCGGTCGCTTCCTCCGCCGACATGCCGCGCTGGCGGCAATAGAACAGCATGTCCTCGGAGATTTTCGAGGTTGAGGCTTCGTGTTCGAACACGGTGGAGGCATTCTTCGCCTCGATATATGGCACGGTATGCGCGCCGCACTGATCGCCGATGAGCAACGAGTCGCAATTGGTGAAGTTGCGCGCATTCGCCGCCTTGCGGTGCGCGGTCACCAGACCGCGATAGGTGTTGTTGGATTTTCCCGCCGCGATTCCCTTGGAGATGATGCGGCTGGTGGTGTTCTTGCCGAGATGCAGCATCTTGGTGCCGCTGTCGACCTGCTGACGGCCGTTCGAGATCGCAATCGAATAGAACTCGCCGCGTGAATTGTCGCCGCGCAGGATGCAACTCGGATATTTCCAGGTGATCGCCGAGCCAGTTTCGACCTGGGTCCAGGAAATCTTCGAGCGCGCGCCGCGGCAGTCGCCGCGCTTGGTGACGAAGTTGAAGATACCGCCCTTGCCGCCGGCGTCGCCCGGATACCAGTTCTGCACCGTCGAATACTTGATCTCGGCATCGTCATGCGCGACCAGCTCGACCACGGCAGCGTGCAATTGGTTCTCGTCGCGCATCGGCGCGGTGCAGCCTTCGAGGTAACTGACGTATGCGCCCTTGTCGGCGATGATGAGCGTACGCTCGAACTGGCCGGTGTTTGCCTCGTTGATGCGGAAATAGGTCGACAGCTCCATCGGGCAGCGCACACCCGGCGGCACGTACACGAACGAGCCATCAGAGAACACCGCAGAATTCAGGGTGGCGAAGAAATTGTCCGAGGTCGGCACCACCGAGCCGAGATATTTCTTCACCAGTTCGGGATGCTCGCGGACAGCCTCCGACATCGGCATGAAGATCACGCCGGCCTTCTTCAGCTCTTCCTTGAAGGTCGTCGCAACCGAAACGGAATCGAACACGGCGTCGACCGCAACGCGCCGCTCGCCTTCGGGACGAACAACGCCGGCGAGGATTTCCTGCTCGCGCAACGGAATGCCGAGCTTCTCATAGGTCTTGAGAATTTCCGGATCGACTTCATCGAGCGAAGCCAACGCCTTTTTCTTTGGCGCCGAATAGTAATAGGCGTTCTGGTAGTCGATCTTGGGATAATCGACGCGCGCCCAGGTCGGCTCGCGCATGGTCAGCCAGCGCTTATAGGCTTCGAGCCGCCAGGCCAGCATCCACTCCGGCTCGTTCTTCTTGGCCGAGATGAAGCGAACGGTATCCTCCGAAAGACCCTTGGGGGCCTTCTCGGATTCGATATCGGTTACGAACCCATACTTGTATTGATCAACGTCGATACGGCGGACCTGTTCGACGGTCTCTTGTACGGCCGGCATCGTTCCCTCCGCTCACGGTTGCAAGGACCGCGGGTTGGATTTGTCGGTTATGGTCGGTTCGCTTTGCCTGTCGCGATCGATCCTGGTTGACGCCGCCTCAGGCGGCATTTGCCTGCTTGTTAAGTAGTGACGAAACCACCTTATTCCAAGCAGTTAGCAAGGCATCTATATCGGCTTCGGTGGTGCTCCAGCCGACGCTGACGCGCACTGCGCCCCGCGCAAGCGCGGGTTCCACGCCCATCGCCGCCAGGACATGGGAGGCCTGCACCTTCCCCGATGAGCATGCGGAACCTGACGACACCGCTATGCCATTGAGGTCACAAGCAATTATGGCGGTTTCCGCTTTCAGTCCGGGAACCGTGAACAGGCTCGTATTGGGCAGCCGAGCGACGCTTTCGCCAAAGATCACCACCTGCGGTGTCGACGACTTGAGGCCGGCTTCGAAGCGATCGCGGAGCGCCGCGAGCCGCAGCAGATCCGGCTCCCGGGCCGCTACGGCAGCAGCGCCAAATCCGGCAATGGCCGCGACGTTTTCCGTTCCCGCCCGCAGCCCGCGTTCCTGACCGCCACCCCTGATCAGGGGATCGGCGACGTGAACGTCGCTGCGCCGGATGAGCGCGCCGACTCCCTGGGGACCGCAAAGCTTGTGCGAGGAGATCGACATCAGGTCTGCGCCAAGAGCACCGATGCGACACGCGATCCGGCCCGGTCCCTGCACAGCATCAACGTGAAGAACTCCGCCTGCGGCATGCACGATGTCGGCAATTTCGGCGATCGGCTGCACGATGCCGGATTCGTTGTTGGCCAGCATCACCGAAACCAGCGGCCGCTCGGATCGCGACAACGCAAGCCGAAGCGCGTCCAGATCGACGATCCCGTCGGAAGTCACCGGAAGTACTTCGACTTGTCCGGCGCTGAAGCGCCCGCCGCTCAGCACCGACGGATGCTCGATCGCGGAAATGAACAGCCGGTCGCGTGGCTCCCGACGCCCGCCGATCTCGACGGCCGGTGTCAGAGCCAAGGCATTCGCTTCGGTTGCGCCGCTCGTGAAGGTGACATTTCTGCCCTCGGCACCGATCAGCCTGGCCACGTCTTCACGCGCCTGCTCGATCAGGCGGCGGGCTGCGCGGCCTTCGGCATGGACCGACGACGCGTTGCCGGTCAGCGCAAGCGCGGCGCACATTGCCTCCCGCGCCTCCTGCCGAAGAGGGGCGGTCGCGTTCCAGTCAAAATACGTACGGTCAGCCATAGTTTTGGACCAGTATTCCCTTACCGTTTTTGACCCGCAAAAAGCTTGCTTTTTGCCCTGCGGGTCGTGGTAGAAGCCCGAAATCACCCGGCCCTTATAGCGTGTGTTGCAGCTGGGGACAGCGGAAATCAAATAATTAGAATAATTCTAAACTAGATACACAGGTTCGTTAAGGTCCCTCCGGAGCGCAACAAAATTCCGTCGCCCACCGGCGAACACGTCCGAGGTTGAGAGCAATGCCTGAGATTATCTTTGCCGGCCCCGCCGGGCGCATCGAGGGGCGTTACCACCCCGCGCGACAAAAGAACGCGCCGATCGCAATAATCCTTCACCCGCACCCGCAGTTCGGCGGGACGATGAATCATCCAATCATCTACCAGCTCTACTACGCCTTCGTGCACCGCGGCTTTTCGGCGTTGCGGTTCAATTTTCGCGGCGTCGGTCGCAGCCAGGGCTCATTCGATCACGGACAGGGCGAACTGTCGGATGCCGCAGCCGCGCTCGACTGGGCGCAGACCATCAATCCGGAGGCCAAGAGCTGCTGGATCGCAGGCTTTTCGTTCGGCGCCTGGATTGGAATGCAGCTTTTGATGCGCCGTCCCGAAATCGAGGGCTTTATCTCAATCTGCCCGCCCGCCAACCTTTACGATTTCTCGTTCCTCGCTCCCTGCCCCTCGTCTGGCCTCATCATTCATGGGGACAAGGATGCCGTCGTCCCTCACAAAGACGTGACGACGCTGGTCGACAAGCTCAAGACCCAAAAGGGAATAGTGATCGAGCAAAAGGTTGTGCAAGGCGCCAATCATTTCTTTGACGGAAAGGTCGAAGCGCTGCTTACTTCGGTCAGCGCCTATCTCGACAAGCGGCTGAAGACGGAGCGCAAGCCGGCTGCGTAAAAGTTCGGCGAAGCCCCACGTCGCAACGCTTGGTTCGTGTCTGGCGGGGAATCGGCGACACGCGGGCAACCGTCCGCGGAATAAACATGCTTCTTGTCAGAACTTACCTCGATAAAAGCGCCATACACGGCCTTGGTGTTTTTGCAGGCGAAGTCATTCGCAAGGGCACGAAGGTCTGGCGATTCGTCGATGGATTCGACCGGGTCTATTCACCCACCCAGTTCGCCAAACTGCCGAAGCCTGCGCGCGATTACATCTGGAACTACGGATACCGCGTGGACGGCGAGATTCTGCTAACCAGCGATCACGACCACCACATGAACCACTCCGACAATGCCAACACCCATTGGCACAATGGTCACATCGTTGCGACGCGCACCATCCGCAAAGGCGAAGAAATTACCAACGACTATCGGCAGTTTGGCGCGGGCTTTTGTGCGGCCTTCCTGAAGAGGAAGCTGCGGGTCGTCGCTGACAATCCAGGGCCGCGCGAGGACGCAACTTGGTTGCGGCGGGCCGGTCGTCTTCGGAAAGGTGATCGGAAGGTCGTTTAGGAACGCTCGGCAAGATTGCGCCTCGACGTGGTCTGCGAAACAACGTCAAATCAGCCCCGCTTCCGCACGATCTTACCCGCAACCGGGCGGCCGAGCCCCGACGCCATGCTTTCCGGGGCCGCCCATTGTTGAATCCGACGGCGGACCTGTTACACCACCCGCCGACGCATGCGACAGAGCCGCTGCCCGAGATTCCAAGAATGAGCACTTATAAGTCCGATTTTCTCAACGTTCTCGCCGAGCGCGGCTTCATTCACCAGGTGTCGGAGCCCGAGACGCTGGATGCGCGCGCGAAGACCGGCGCGATCACGGCCTATATCGGATTCGATTGCACCGCAGCGTCGCTGCATGTCGGCTCGCTGCTGCCGATCATGATGCTCTACTGGTTGCAGCAGACCGGGCACCGGCCGATA
>DASSYU010000599.1:0-3662 GCA_035703125.1 Pseudolabrys sp.
CACGAAGTTGTTCGGCTGCAAATTCGCGAATGTGCAGCCGCATTCGGGCGCTTCCGCCAATGCCGAGGTTTTCTTCGCGTTGCTGCAGCCGGGCGACACTTTCATGGGGCTCAATCTCGCCGCCGGCGGTCATCTTACGCACGGCTCGCCGGTTAACATGTCGGGGAAATGGTTCAAGCCGGTGCCGTATGGCGTCCGCCGTGACGACCACAGGATTGACATGGAGGAAGTTGGACGGCTTGCGCGCCAGCATAAACCGAAGCTGATCATCGCTGGCGGCTCGGCGTATCCGCGCATCATCGACTTCCGTGCTTTTCGGACAATTTGCGACGAGGTCGGCGCCCTGTTGATGGTGGACATGGCGCATTTCGCCGGGCTTGTCGCCGCGGGCGTGCATCCCTCGCCATTCCCGCACGCGCATGTGGTGACGACGACGACGCACAAGACGCTGCGTGGCCCGCGCGGTGGCGTCATCCTGTCGGATGAGGAGGAGATTGCGAAGAAGCTCAACTCCGCGGTGTTTCCCGGAATGCAGGGTGGACCGCTGATGCATGTGATTGCCGCGAAGGCCGTCGCCTTTGGTGAGGCGCTGCGGCCGGCGTTCCGGGCCTATGCCCGCAACGTGATCGAGAATGCCAAGGCGCTCGCCGAGACGCTGAAATCGCACGGACTCGATATCGTCTCGGGCGGTACCGACACCCATCTGATGCTCGTCGATCTGCGGCCGAAGCGCTTGACCGGCAAGGTGGCGGAAGCGGCGCTGGGCCGGGCGCACATTACCTGCAACAAGAACGGCATTCCGTTTGATCCGGAAAAGCCGACGGTAACGTCGGGTGTTCGCCTCGGCACGCCAGCCTGCACGACGCGTGGCTTCGGTATCGCCGAATTCCGCCAGGTCGGCGACATGATCGTCGAGGTGCTCGATGTGCTGTCGCAGAAGCACGTCGAGGAAGATTCGCTGGTGGAAGCGGCCGTACGCGACAAAGTGAAGACCTTGATCGGACGGTTTCCGATTTATCAGGACTGAGGATTGGGGGCGGCATGCGTTGCCCAAGTTGCGGTAGCCTCGATACGCAGGTGAAGGACTCGCGGCCGACGGAAGATTCGGCTGTGATCCGCCGCCGCCGCGTTTGTCTGACTTGCAATTTCCGCTTCACCACGTTCGAGCGCGTGCAGCTGCGCGAATTGACGGTGATCAAGCGTAACGGTCGCCGCGTTCCCTTCGATCGCGATAAGCTCATGCGTTCTGTGCAGATCGCGTTGCGCAAGCGACCCGTGGAGCCCGAGCGCATTGAGCAGATGGTCTCCAAGATCGTGCGCGAGCTGGAAAGCCAGGGCGAGAGCGAGACTTCGTCGGAGGCGATCGGCGAGATCGTGATGGAGCATTTGCGTGAGCTCGACGACGTCGCCTATGTTCGTTTTGCGTCGGTCTATCGTAACTTCCGCGAGGCCAAGGACTTCCGCGCCGCCCTTGATGAGTTGTCGGGCGAAGATGACGGTCGGCCCGCAGCCAACGCGCGCAAATGAACGAGCAGGTCGCCTCAACCGCACAGGCAGATGACGAGCGCTTCATGCGCCTTGCCCTTGCCCTTGGCCGGCGCAATCTCGGTCACACATGGCCCAATCCTGCGGTTGGCGCGGTGATCGTGAAGGACGGGACTGTCATTGCGCGGGGCTGGACGCAAGAGGGCGGCAGACCGCATGCCGAAATCGAGGCGCTGCGGCGGGCAAAAAAAGCGACGCAAGGCGCGACGATGTATGTTTCGCTTGAGCCTTGCTCGCACCAGGGCAAGACGCCGCCCTGTGCGGATGCGATCATCCGCGCTGGGATCGCGCGCGTCGTCTCCGCGATGGAGGATCCCAATCCGGAAGTGGCGGGGCAGGGACACGAGCGGCTGCGCGGAAAGGGCATCACCGTGGAGGTCGGGATTGGCGCCGAAGAGGCGCGACACATTCATGCCGGCCACGTCATGCGCGTCACGAAGGGGCGTCCGTACGTCACGCTCAAGCTCGCAATTTCCGCCGATGGCAAGGCCGGCCTTGCCGGCCGCAGGCCGGCGGTGATCAGCGGCGAGACCGCGCGCGAGCGTGTCTTCCAGATTCGAGCGGCAAACGATGCCATTCTCGTCGGCATCGGCACGGTTTTGTCCGACGATCCGCAATTGACCTGCCGTCTGCCGGGGATGTTCGAGCGCTCGCCGGTGCGGGTTGTGCTCGATGAGGATTTGCGCCTGCCGCTTGCGACATCGGTTGTCGCTACTGTGCGCGATACTCCGACCTGGGTCTTCACCTCGCATCGTCCGTCGGCGATCGCTGAGGAAATCCTTCAGCAGAAAGGCTGCAAGGTCTTCCGCGTCGACGAAGACAATGGCCGGCTCGACCTGAACCAAATTCTAGAAAAACTTGCGGAACAGGGGATCACGCGGTGCTTGGTCGAGGGCGGGCCGATTGTTGCATCGAGTCTTGTTGCGGCGAATCTTGTGGACGAAGCAATTCTGGTGCGCGGCGAAAAAACTATCGGCGATACGGGGATCGACCCATTGGAGGGTATGCCGCTCGAAGCAATGACCGGCCGCCTCACATTGCGCGCAAGCGAGAAGCTCGCAACGGACACGATCGAGAAATTTGTCCGCGGTTAAATCATGTTCACCGGCATTGTCACCGATCTCGGCGAGGTGCGCTCAGTTAGCCAGCGCGCTGCAGACCTGCACCGCCTGACGATTTTTTGCGGCTATCCGCGCTCTGAAATCATTCAAGGGGCGTCGATCGCGTGCTCCGGAGTTTGCCTTACAGTGGTCGATGCCGGTGAAGAGGATGGTCGTGCTTGGTTCGCGGTCGATGCGGCGGCCGAAACCCTGCGCATCACTACGGCCGGCCGTTGGCGGCACGGATCGAAAATCAACCTCGAGCGCCCGATGAAATTTGGCGACGAGCTGGGCGGCCATCTTGTAGCCGGGCACGTTGACGGGATTGCGACCGTCGTCGCCCGCGAAGACATGACCGACATGGCGCGCTTTGTGCTGCGCGCGCCCGCCGGACTCGCACGATTTATCGCACCAAAGGGCTCGGTTGCGCTCGACGGCGTTTCCCTGACTGTCAATGCCGTGGAAGCAGACACTTTTTCAGTGCTCGTCATTCCACACACATTGCGGGCCACGACATTCGGAGCCTTGCGCAAGGACGACGATGTCAATCTCGAGGTCGACACCATGGCCCGTTACGCCGCAAGACTGATGGAAATGCAGAGGTGAAGCCAGGCAGCTGCCTCTTGTTCGGGCGTCGGGCGCTTGCTACGACGCCGGTTGATTAGGATGACATTGGTTATGGCAAGGAAAAAAAAGCGCAGCGCAACGGCAGCCGACAATCTGCACATGCTGATCGTGGAAGCGCGTTTTTACCAAGCGATTTCTGACGAACTGCTGCGCGGCGCAACACGCGTTCTGGATAAAGCCGGCGCGCGCTATGACCGCGTTACCGTTCCGGGCGCCCTGGAAATCCCCGCCGCCATTGCGATTGCAATTGACGCAGCGAAGCGCAGGCGGGCGCCTTACGATGGCGTCGTTGCGCTCGGGTGCGTGATCCGCGGCGAGACTCATCATTTCGACATCGTCGCGAATGAATCCGCGCGGGCGCTCATCGACCTTGCCGTGAGCGAGCGGCTT
>DASSYU010000239.1:0-2698 GCA_035703125.1 Pseudolabrys sp.
GGCATGCAGGTGCGCGAGGAGGATTTCGTCTCGCGGCTGTTCGTCGCCTCGACGCACGCGCCGGTGCTGTATTTCTCCTCGCGCGGCAAGGTCTACAAGGAGAAGGTCTGGCGGCTGCCGATCGCGGCGCCGCAGGCGCGCGGCAAGGCGCTGATCAACATCCTGCCGCTGCAGCAGACCGAGACCATCACCACCATCATGCCGCTGCCGGAGGACGAGGCCGACTGGGCCGCGCTCGACGTAGTGTTTGCGACCACAAGCGGCACCGTCCGCCGCAACAAGCTCAGCGATTTCGCCGACGTGCGGCCGTCCGGCATCATTGCGATGAAGCTGGAAGACGGCGAGGCGATCGTTGACGTGCAGATCTGCACCGAGAAGGACGACGTGCTGCTCACCGCGAATGGCGGCCAGTGCATCCGTTTCGCGGTGCCGGAGGTGCGCGTGTTCCAGGGCCGCACCTCGCGCGGCGTGCGCGGCATCACGCTCGCCGAGAAGGATCACGTCATCTCAATGTCGATCCTTCGCCACGTCGACGTGTCAGCCGAAGAACGCGCCGCTTATCACAAGCGTGCCAGCGCGATCCGGCGCGGGGCCGGCGACGAGCCGGAGCCTGCCGAGGCCGAAGAGGGCGTCAAGAACATCGAGCTCGGCGAGAAACGCTACGTCGAGCTTTCCGCCGCCGAGCAGTTCGTTCTGACCGTATCCGAGCGCGGCTATGGCAAGCGCTCGTCGTCCTACGAGTACCGCACGACGGGCCGCGGCGGCAAAGGCATCGTCGCCATGACGCTCACCAAGAAGACCGGCAAGATCGTCGGCTCATTCCCGGTGGAGGAGGCCGACCAGGTGATGCTGGTCACCGACGCCGGGAAGCTCATCCGCACGCCGGTCTCCGGAATCCGCATCGCCGGCCGCTCGACGCAAGGCGTGATCGTGCTCAACACCGCTGAGGACGAGAAGGTCGTGTCGGTCGAGCGCCTGAGCGAAGACGGCGGCGACAGCGAAGACTAAGTCTTTCGCGATCTGCGCTAGCGGCCGCCCGGCGGAAACGCTGCGTCCAGGGCCTGCAGGTCCTGCGGCGTCAGCGCGAGCGAGAGCGCGACCGCATTTTCCTTGACGTGGGCCACCGAGCCGGACTGGGGGATCGCAATGACGTCGCCGCCGCGAATGGCCCAGGCCAGCGCAACGGCGGCCGCGGAGCAACTGTGCGCGGCGCCAATCCGCGCCAGCGTCTCATTGCGCAGCAGCTTGGCGCCTTCGCCGCCGAGCGGCGAGTAGGCCATGATCGGCATTCTGCGTTTCCTGCACCAGGGCAGCACGCCACGCTCGATGGCCCGGTCGTCGAGGCTGTAGGGGATCTGATTGGTCGCGCAGCGGTCTCCGCGCGGCACGCGGAAGAGCTCTTCCATTTCGCGGATGCCGAAGTTTGACACGCCCCACGAGCGAATCTTTTTCTTCGCGACCAGGTCTTCAAACCCCGCGACCACGTGGGAAATGCCAACGCCCTTTTGCGGCCAGTGCAAAAGGTAAAGATCCAGATGGTCCGTGCCGAGGCGTTTTAGGCTCGCCTCGCAGGCGCGTGCGATCCCGTCGCCCGCCACGTGGTTGGGCCACACTTTGGAGACCAGGAACACGCGATCGCGCTGGCCGGCAATCGCGCGGCCGATGAATTCCTCGGAGCCGTAAATTTCCGCCGTGTCGATGACCGTCATCCCGAGAGAGATGCCGGCGCGCAACGCCTCTTGTTCGTCCGCCTGCGGGCGTCGTCCCCTGGCGAGACGCGCGGAGCCCTGGCCGAGCGCCGGCACGGTCCTGCCGTCGCGGAATTTAACCGTCCGTGCCGCGGTTGGCGCGTTTTGAGCCGATGCCCCGAAGGGCATTGCCAGCATCGCGGGAGCGGAGACGAGCGACGCTGCGCAGAGCCCGGAGAATTCGCGCCGATTCAGGGGTCGACTGCTCATGCCTTCCCCGATAACGCAGGAACTCTCCGATGCTAAATCAAGATCGCTTGAAGTCTCGCCGGACACAGCCCGCTCATTCCCGCGTAAGCGGGAATCCAGGGCAAAAATTTCAGAGGCGGCAATTGTGCTCTGGACCCCCGCTTTCGCGGGGGTGAGCGGGTCCGTTATGGTGCTCGCCATGAACTATCACCTCTTCTCGGCCTTCCTCCTCATCACCCTGGTCCTGGTGATCGTGCCGGGTCCGATCGTGACGCTGGTGATCGCAACCGGCGCGACGCGCGGCACTCGCGCGGCGCTGATCACGGTGATCGGCACCACGCTCGGCAACGCTGCGCTGCTCGCCGGCATTGCGCTCGGCCTGAACTGGATCCTGAGAACATCCGCTGAAGTGTTCGAAGTCCTGCGGTGGGCCGGCGCGGCCTATTTGATCTGGCTCGGCATCCAGAGCTGGCGGGCGGCCAGGCGCGTCGCCGAGGCGCCGCCACCGCGCCACCGCGTGCACATATCGCGCGGCTTCCTCGTCGCCATCACCAACCCGAAGACGATCGCGTTCTTCACGGCCTTCCTGCGCAATTCGTCGATCCGGCGCTGGCGGCGGGCTGGCAGCTTTTCGTGATGTGCACGGTGACGGTGGTGCTCGCGGGCCTGACCGACGCGGCCTGGGCGGTTGCGGCGGGTCTCGGCCGCGCCTGGTTCATGAAGCCGCGCCACAATGCATTGCTCGGCCGGCTCTCCGGCGT
>DASSYU010000154.1:0-3700 GCA_035703125.1 Pseudolabrys sp.
ATCGCGCACTGCGGAAAATTCGCGCTCGCTGATTCCGGCGAGGCTGATGACCTCTTCATTGCGTACGGTCAGCGGCGAAGCGCCATCGACCACCGCACCCATGGCAAGCTCCGGTTGGAACGGAACGCCGATCTTGCGCACTAACAGCAGATCGAGTGGTGCATGCAGTGCTTCGGCAACTTTTGCCGCTACCGGGACGCCGCCGCGTGGCAGGGCCAATATGATCGGTTTGTGATCTTTGTAGCGCGCGAGCGCCTTGGCGAGCTGCCGCCCAGCATCATCGCGATCGATGAATGGCATTTGCCTTGCTCCTACCGTGGCTTTTCTGAGGGCTGCACGAGGCAGGTCTTGAACCACTGCACGGCCAGCGCGATCACGGCCTCCATCGCGCCAGGCTCAGGAAAGAGATGCGTGGCGCCGGGCACGATTTCGAGTGATTTCCGGCACTTCAGCCTTGCGTAGGCGCTCTCGTTGAGCTCGATCACACCGGCGTCGCGGCCGCCAACGATGAGCAAAGTGGGCGCGGCGACATTATCCAGTGCCATATCGGCAAGATCGGGCCGGCCACCGCGTGACACGATGGCGCAGACCCGCGCGCCCAGCGTTGCCGCTGCGACCAAAGCCGCGGCCGCGCCGGTGCTGGCTCCAAAAAATCCCAGACGCAGTCCGGCAAGGCCGGGCTGCTCGTCGATCCAGCCAACGACATCGACCAGCCTCTCGGCAAGAAGCGGAATGTCGAAAACATTGGTGCGGTCGAGCTCCTCATCCGGCGTGAGCAGGTCAAAAAGCAGTGTTGCAACGCCTTGCTCATTCAATGTCCTGGCGACAGCGGTGTTGCGCGGGCTCAGGCGGCTCGAGCCGCTGCCATGAGCGAAAACAACAAGTACCGTGGCGCCAGCCGGCACCCGCAGATCGCCCGCCAGGCGCAGCGGTTCGATGACGACCTCTCGCCGGATTTCTTCGGTCCGTTGACGGCGGCTGACGACCGCAGAAGACATGTCGATACCCGCGAAATACTTGAGGTAGTATGCCTGCGAGCGACGACAGGCGATTTGACCAGTATCAATTGAGAGAGGAAGAAACGCGTTAGATTTCAACTATTCGCTGGAGCGGCCCGTGCGCGGACTTCCGATTCAAGGCGTCGAGCTGGCGCTTGCAGCAAAGGTGGATTTTCTAAGTCGGCCGGACTCTTACGAACCGAGGCCGGCCAGTGTCGTGCGCCGGGAAACCCATATGTCTTGGGTGTTTCTCGCCGGCAATGAGGTCTACAAACTCAAAAAGCCCGTTCACTTTCCCTATCTCGACTTTTCTACGCTTGCGAAACGCGAAACAGCCTGCCGCGCGGAATTACAATTGAATCGGAGGCTGGCGGCCGATGTGTATCTCGGGGTCATGCCGCTTACGAAGCGAGGCGGACAATTGTCGATCGGCGGTGATGGTGTACCCGTCGACTGGCTCGTGCATATGAAGCGGCTGGACGAACGCTTCATGCTCGACCACGTGATAGAAACCCGGCGCCTCGGACCGGCCCAACTTGATCGCCTGGTAGAGACCTTGGCCCTTTTCTACCGCTCGGCGGCGCCGGTTAATTTGCCGCCTTCCATCCATTTGGCAGATTGGACAAGAAGTTTCGACTACAACAAGCGTGTCCTGCTCGATCCGCGGTTTCGAATTCCCGGCGGCCTGGTGCGCCAGATCGACACGGTTCAACGCCGTTTTTTGAAGTCGCGCGGTCAACAGATTATCGCGCGATTGCGCCACCGCCGGATCGTAGACGGCCACGGCGACCTGAGACCGGAGCATATCTGGTTGGATGACAAGGTCAGAATCATCGACTGCCTCGAATTCAACGCGCGCCTTCGGATCAATGATCCGCTCGATGAAATCGCGTTTCTTGCACTCGAGTGCGAGCGCCTTGGCGCGACGTGGGCGGGGAACTATCTCCGGCGGCGGATGACGCATATCCTGCGCAACGGACCGGCCGAGGAGCTTTTCACATTCTATTACTGTCACCGGGCGACGCTGCGAGCGAGACTTGCCATAGCGCATCTGCTGGAAGAGTGTCCACGCACGCCTGAGAAGTGGCCACGGCTTTGCGCGACTTATCTCGATCTGGCGAAAAAGAGTGCCCGCCGGCTGACGGCCTACCTTAGAGCACCATGAGGTCTGTCAGGCTGCGCTCGTCGTGCAGACGCCGGACGGCCTCACCGAGCAGGGGAGCGCTTGGCAAAACAACGAGCTTTTTGTTCTGCGCGGCCTGGCCAAGGCGGAAAGGCGGCACGGCGTCGGTGATGACGACTTGGTCAATGGCCGTATCGTCAAGGATCTCGCTTGAACCCGGTATAAACAGCCCATGGGTGACGAGTGCGACCACGCGTTTGGCTCCTGCGGCACGGGCCGAGCGCGCGGTGCGCAGCAAGGTGCCACCGGTGCTGATCAGGTCGTCAATGATGATGGCGGTGCTATCTGCCACATCGCCCGCGAACAGGTCGCCGGAAACAATGCCGGCGCTGCGATGCTTTTCTCCAAGGCCTTTGCCGATAGGACGATTGAGTGCTACTTCCAGCGCCTCCCGTAGCATTTCGGCGCGCTTCATGCCGCCTGCGTCGGGAGAGACCACCGCCAGTTTTGCATCCGCCAGATTGCTCTTCACATAGTCAACAAATAGCGGGGTGCCCGTAAGGGCAACCGTGCGACACCGAAAGGCATTTTCAAACGCTGCCGGATTATGAACCTCAAGGGTAACGACACAATCGGTGCCGACGCTTTCGAACATGCCGGCGATGTAACGCGTGGTGACGGGGTCGTAAGGCTTGGTGCGACGGTCCTTGCGCGCGTAGCAAAGATAAGGGGTGACAGCGGTTACACGCGCTGCGCCGGCATCCTTCACCGCGCCGATGAAAAAGAGGAGCCGGCAGAGTTTGTCGTTCGCACTCTGGTCGGGGCCCCCATGCAAGCTTTGTATGACAAAGACGTCGGCGCCGGCCACCGCATCGAGCGGTCTCGCCTTATGCTCGCCGTCCTCAAACTCGCGCTCCTCATGCGATGCAAGCATTTCGCCGGTAAGCGAAACGATGGACTTGCCCAAGCTGTCGCTGGCCTTCAACGCGAACATCATTAAAGGCGCGGTTTTCATCGGCGGGCTGTCGGTTTTTACCTCGTTGCCGCACTACATTGCCAAGAGCCCCAGCAGAGTTCTTGATCGTAATCAATTCGCCTGCCCGTCTTCAGGCACTGAAAATGGAGAGGGATCCGTTGATTTTCTCGGCCGTGGTGAGGATAGCGCGCCAAGGCCTATGGACGATGTAATGGCCGGCTGGCTGCGCAACCGGGCAGGGCCGGCGTGCCCAGCCTCACCCCGGGACAAGTTGCAAGTCGCTCTGGGCGGCGCAATAGCCGGCCGTCATATACGCCTGAAGTAGCTGCGCCCGGCAAAGCATTCGTCGTAATACTGCCAGGACACGGGATGATCGAGCGCCAGCACACCGGCGACCGTCACCGCATAGACCGCGCATTTCATGTCGCGGTCCTTCGCGCTGAGATTCTCGGGCGATTTGGCGCTGCTGTATCCGAGATAGTGCATGCGATGGGCGCTGAGGCCTTCCGTGGCAGCGAGCGCAGCCTGACCCGTCATATAGTGGTCGGGATGATCGCCGGGATTGAGTTTGCTATCGGTCTCGGGAACATGGAGGTGGATGGC
>DASSYU010000291.1:0-6222 GCA_035703125.1 Pseudolabrys sp.
TTCCGTCAATTATGTCGCGGACTGGGTCATGGACGCGCTCAACGACACGCTCGGCCGCGTCGAGCAAGACATCACGGTTCAGACTACCATCGATGCAAATCTCCAAGCCAATGCGGAGAAAGCTTTGGCCGACGAGCTTGCACAGAAAGGCGACAAGAACAGAGTCGGACAGGGTGCGCTCGTGGCGATGACGCCGGATGGCTCCGTTCGGGCACTGGTCGGCGGCCGCAACTACGCCGACAGCCAGTTCAACCGTGCGGTGTCGGCAAAACGACAGCCCGGCTCCGCCTTCAAGCCGTTCATTTACCTGACCGCGATTGAGCACGGGCTCACGCCCGACAGTGTACGTGAGGACCGTCCGATTAACGTCAAAGGCTGGCAACCGGAAAACTACAGCCATGAGTATCTCGGGCCAGTAACACTGACGAAGGCACTCGCCCTTTCGCTCAACACCGTTTCAGTGCGACTGACGTTGGAATTCACACCGTTGGCGGTGATCCGCACCGCCTATCGCCTCGGCATCGCCTCAAAGCTCGAGCCCAATGCCTCGATCGCCCTTGGCACCTCGGGGGTCTCGATGCTGGAGCTTGTCGGTGCCTATGCGACATTCGCCAACGGCGGCTACGCACTGGTCCCGCATGTCGTCCAGAAGATCACCGCCGCGAATGGCAAGGTGCTCTATGCACGCAATACGGGTCAACTCGGTCGCATCGTCGAGGCGCGTTACGTAGCGATGATGAACCAGATGATGGCCGAGACGCTCACAATCGGCACCGCACACAGGGCGGCATTGTCAGGCTGGCCCGCGGCCGGGAAAACCGGAACGTCGCAGGATTTCCGCGATGCCTGGTTCATCGGCTATACCGCGCATCTCGTGACCGGCGTCTGGCTCGGCAACGATGATGGCACGTCGACAAAGCACGTGACCGGGGGCGGCTTGCCGGTCGAGATCTGGAGCCGGTTCATGCGCGGCGCCCACCAGGGCGTGCCGGTCGCGAGCCTGCCTGGTGCGTCCGGCGGCGGCGGTTTCTTCTCGGGACTGTTCGGCAACAGCTCGCGGCCGGTACCGCCTGCGCCAGTGCAACCTGTTGCCGCCACGCGCGCTGCCACGACTGGAACGGGCGGCCTTGACGGCTGGCTGCTTAACGGCCTCTTTGGCCGCCGTTAATGCTTTGCGGCGAGGGCACGAAGCCTGCGCGTCGCCAGCCAGAGCCCAAAAGTTGCAAACCCCATCGTGGCGACGCCGAGCGCGAGCGGCCAGGCGCTTTGTCCGAGGAACCATCCGACCGCCGCTCCGCACACCGCTGCCGCAGTTTGCTGCAAAAATCCGAATAGTGACGATGCCGCTCCGGCCCGTTCGGGAAACGGCGTCATCGCACCGGCAATGCCCTGCGGCAGCACCATGCCGAGGCCGGCAAGATAAACCGCCATCGGAAGAACCAGCGACATGGAGGACATAAGTCCGGATGCAACTGCGGCGACCATCGCCAGCCCCCCAGCGGCGCAGGCGCAGCCGCCTAATCCGAGGACCCCATCCAGCCCGAGACGAATGACAAGCCGGGCGGCGATTGCCGAGCCAATCATATAGCCGACCGAACCGAGCGCGAAGGCGACACCGAAATCAAACGGTGCGAGGCCATAGAGATCCTGCAGCACGAACGCCGACCCGGAAATCCAGGCGAAGAGACCAGCATAGCTCGCCGATGTGATGGACAGATAAGCAATATATGCCGGATTGCGCCCGACGATCCGATAGGACCGAAGCATTGACGGAAGCGTTACCGGTTCGGCGGCGCGGTTATTCAATGTTTCAGGCAGGAGTGCCCAGACGACTGCAGCGCCGGCAAATCCAGCGCCGACCAAGGCGAGAAATGTCACGCGCCAGCCAAAGGCGGTCTGTATGAGGCCGCCAAGAACCGGCGCCAGCACCGGCGCGAGCGCCATCACCGAACCGATCACCGACAATTCGCGCCCGGCATGCGCTCCCGAATAGATGTCGCGCACAATCGCACGCGTGAGCACGATGCCGCCAGAGCCGCCGAGCGCCTGAAACGTGCGCGCGACGATCAGCATCTCGACTGACGTGGACAGGGCGCAGGCAAGGCTCGCCGCGCAGTAGAGCGCGATCGCTCCGATCAACACCGGTTTGCGGCCGTGCCGGTCGGACACGGGGCCATAGATAATCTGACCCGCCGCAAAGCCGATCAGGTAGGCGGAAATCGTAAGCTGCACCTGCGCGGAGGAGGCGCCGAGCTGCCGCGCAATGTCCGGCAGCGACGGCAGATACATGTCGGTCGTCAGCGGGCCGACCGCGCTCAGACCAGCCAGCAAAGCCGTGAGCGCAAAAGTGCCTGGTCGCAGCATGGATGGGTGGTTCCAAAATCTTTAAAATTCGGAACTTTCGCTCATGCCGTACCGATGCAGGTCGGCACCATGCGCATCGAGCCAGGCTTTCGCACGGCCCATGTCGGGACAGATTTTTTCAACCAGCCGCCAGAAGCGCCGCGAGTGATTCATCTCGATGACATGCGCGACTTCGTGCGCAGCGAGATAGTTGAGCACGAAAGTCGGTGCGAGAATGAGCCGCCATGAATATGAAAGCACGCCGGTTGACGAGCACGAGCCCCACCTGCTCGACTGGTCGCGCACCGAAACGCGTTTGATTGTGACACCAAGCGCCTGCGCCGCCGCCCGACTTGCCGCCTCCAGGTCGCGCTTGGCCTCGCGCTTAAGATAATCATGCACCCGACGCGGTACATGCGGGGCCACGCCGGCGACGCAAAGCTGCGGCTCGCCACCATTCGGCTCGACCCAAACAGTGCCGCGCTCACCCCTGCGATGATCGATGCGGTGATCGATCCCCCGCAACGGCAATCGTGTTCCATGAGCGAAAGGCGCAGCGTCCGGCAGCCGGCGTAACCGTGCTGCGATCCAGGCACCGTTCTTTTGCGCAAATTCCCTCGCCTGCTTCACGCTGCCGCGCGGAGGCATTGTAAGCACGACGTCGCGGCTGGCAGCGTGGATGCGCAGTGTATAGCACCGGGCCTGGCTGTGGCGGCGGAGGCGCACCGGATAGATCTCGCCGTCGAATGCGACCGTTATGCCTTTCGGCTCGCTGGTGCGGCGAAAAAGCAGGGCGCGCAGTGCAATGGACATCTTCCACCCAGAATCGGAGGGTGCCGGCAGTGTGCCATATTCGCTCGCGAGAGCGCGAGATCAATGCTGGGCGACGACCTTCAGCAGTGGGGTGCGGACCGCGCGGGTGCCGTTATGTGACAACACAAAATCGGCGATGCGCGGCGCGATCTCGGCACGGAAGCGCGAGCCGTTGAACACTCCGTAATGACCGACGCTGGGCTGCATATAGTGCACTTTGTTCTCGTCCGGAATATTGACGCAAAGGGCGTGCGCAGCCTCGGTCTGGCCTACGCTTGAAATATCGTCGTTCTCGCCTTCGGCCGTCATGAGCGCAACACGGCTGATGGCGGCCGGATCGACACGTCGATTGCGATGCATCATCTGCCCTTTTGGCAGCGCGTGACGGATAAAGACGGTTTCGACCGTCTGCAGGTAGAACTCGGCCGCAAGATCCATGACGGCAAGATACTCGTCGTAGAACTCGCGATGCTTTTGCGCGGAATCGCCGTCGCCTTTGACGAGATGCAGAAACAGATTGTGATGTGCCTCTATGTGACGGTCGAGGTTCATGCTCATGAAGCCGTGCAGCTGCAGGAACCCGGGATAGACGTCGCGCATCATGCCCGGATGCGGGAACGGCACCTTGGTGATGACGTGATTGCGGAACCAGTTGAGCCCACGCCGTTCGGCCAGATCGTTCACGGCGTTTGGATTGACCCGCGTGTCGATTGGCCCGCCCATCAGCACCATCGAGTGAGGAACATCCGGGTCGTTGTCGGCCTCCATCAGCGCGACCGCCGCCATGACCGGTACCGACGGCTGGCAAACGGCGATTACATGAACATCGCCGCCAAGCGCGTGAAACATCGAGATGATGTAGTCGATATATGTATCAAGGTCGAAGCGCCCATCGGCGAGCGGCACCATGCGCGCATCGATCCACTCGGTGATGTAAACGTCATGGTTAGGTAGGAACGTTTCCACCGTGCCGCGCAACAATGTCGGATAGTGCCCCGACATCGGCGCGACGATCAGCAGCTTCGGCTGTGGCCGGCGCGGCGGGCGCACGAGCGCACGTTCGAAATGAAGCAATCGGCAAAACGGACGTTGCCAGACGCTTTTGATATTGACCGCTACCCTCTCGCCGCCGACGATGGTCGAATCGATTCCCCATTCCGGTCTGCGGTAGCGGCGAGTCGAGCGCTCGAACAGCTCCATCGTCGCCGCGATCGATTTTCCATAGGCGGTGTGCGCGAGCGGGTTGGCAGGATTCTTGAAAAACAGACGCGTGGCATCCGCAAACGCGCGCGACGGATTGAGCGCGGCATGGCCCAGCTCGTAGAACCAGTACATCGGCGTCGCGAGAAACGCGCCGCCATCCGCGGGGAGCGTTGCCGCCCCGCCGAATTCGCCTATTGCCATTGAGTCCCCCGACCCTCGCTGCGGTGCGGCAGACTGTCGTTTTTCATCCATACCGTCAACATAGAGATAAGTTATTCGCGTCAGGTTTACAACGTGAAAGGGGCCGTTAAGTCTCAAAGAACACAAGCTTTTTTTGGCTACTCGCCGGTCTGCAAAAGAGAGCCGTGGATACGTGCGCTCTGCAGAAGCTTGAAAAAGGCCAATGATGCAGCTGCGAACAGGACGACGTTGAACGCAAAAGCCTCGGCCATGAGATCGGCGCGAAATACATGGTCGATCACCAGCGCGCGCATACCTTCGAAAACGTAAGTCGGAGGCAGCGCCCAGGCCACGTACTGCAACCAATCGGGAAGAACGGCGACCGGATAGTAGACGCAGGTCAGCGGCAGAAAGAGAAACATGATTGTCCAGGCCATGCTCTCGGCACCGAGACCGTTCCGCAGCAAGAGTCCGGCGACAAAAATGCCGACCGCCCAGCCTGTCAGGATCAGGTTCGCAAAGAAGGCCGCGAGCGCAAGACCGAGTGCCCACAGATTGAACCCGAAAAAGATGATGGCCAGGATCGAAACCGGAATCATTCCGATCGACAGGCGAACGATACTCATGATCATCAGCGCAAGCAGGAATTCCGCTGGTCGCAGTGGTGACATCATGAGGTTGCCCAGGTTGCGCGCATACATTTCCTCGAGGAAAGAAATCGAGAACCCGAGCTGGCCGCGGAACAGGATATCCCAGAGCAGCACCGAACCGATGAATACGCCGCCCGCCCGCGCGAAAAAGCTGGCATTCTCTGAAATGTAAACCTGCAGAAAGCCCCACATCAACATCTGCACGGCCGGCCAGTAGATGAGGTCGAGGATACGTGGCCACGACGAGCGCAGCAGGTACCAATAGCGGCGCACCATCGCAGCAACACGATTGAGCGAAAAGTCCAATCCGGTATCGGTGCGCATCATTGCGCGGCCTCGCTCTGCCGGCGGCCGCGCGCCACATCGAGAAACACCTCTTCCAGGTTCTCGCGACCGTAGCGCGCAAGCAGATGCGCCGGCGTGTCGTCGTCCTCGACCCGGCCCTTTTTCATGATAATCACGCGCTCGCACAGGCGCTCCACCTCATTCATGTTGTGCGAGGCGAGCAGAACGGTTGCGCGGTTTTCGGTCTGGTATTGCTCGAGGCGCGTGCGCACCCAATCCGCCGTGTCCGGATCGAGTGAAGCGGTCGGCTCGTCCAGCAGCAGAACCTCGGGCCTGTTGAGGAGCGACTTCGCAAGCGAGACGCGCGTTTTCTGTCCGGCGGAAAGCTTGCCGGTTGGCCGATCGAGAAATTCGGTCAGATCCAGCTCGGCGGCAAGGCTTGCGATCCGTTCGCGGATATCCGGCACGGCGTAGAGCTGCGCAAAGACCGAAAGATTTTGACGCACCGTCAGACGCATCGGCATACCGACATAAGGGCTTTCGAAATTCATCCGGTGCAACACGCGATAGCGCTCGCGCGGCATCTCGGCGCCAAGAACCCTGACCACGCCGGATGTCGGCGTCACAAGCCCCATGATCATCGCGATGGTCGTGGTTTTGCCGGCGCCGTTGCCGCCAAGCAGTCCGGTGATCGAACCCGCCGCAAGCCTGAACGATATGCCGTCCACCGCCACCACGCCCTTATAGC
>DASSYU010000306.1:0-2306 GCA_035703125.1 Pseudolabrys sp.
CGACCGCCCTCGCACCGAAAGTGCGCGCCAAGGGCGCGGCTTTCGTTGAATGTCCGGTTGGCGGTTCGACCGCGCCGGCGCGGCAGGGAAAACTGCTCGGGCTCATGGGCGCGGAGCCCGCCGACGCGGAGCGCGCCAAACTACTGCTCAATCAACTTTGCCGGCGGCTCGAGCACTGCGGGCCGGTCGGCACCGGCGCGTCGATGAAGCTTGCGATCAACCTGCCGCTGATGGTTGCCTGGCAGGCCTATGGTGAAGCTTTCGCCATCGCGCGCTCGGCCGGTTGGGAACCGAAACGCCTGCTCGACTTGTTCGTCGATACCAACGGTGCAAATCCCGCGCTGAAGAACCGCGCCGAGATGATTGTCACAATGCTCGAGGGGCGCGATCCGGGACCGACGACGTTCAGCATTGCAAATGGTGTTAAAGACCTACGCACGATGGTGGAAACCGGCGAAGCGAATGGTGCTGACATGCGCGTGACGAAAGCGACACTCACCGGATTTGAGGACGCGACAAAGAACGGCTTTGGCGGTGGCGACGGGTCGCGTATGTCGGTCTATTGGGCCACGCGCAAGAAATCCTGAACGCCGGAGGGGTTTAATGTCGGTAACGCTTGCTCAGGCCTCGAATATTGTCGACGCGACCCTGAAGAAGGCGCGCGAACTCAAGCAGATGCCGCAGACGGTCGTTGTGCTCGATACAGGTGGCCATGTCGTCTGCGCGAAGCGTGAGGATGGCTCCGGAATTATCCGCTTCGAAATCGCCGTGGGCAAAGCATACGGTGCACTCGGCATGGGCTGGGGTTCGCGCACCATGATGGATCGCGCCGTGCAGAATCCGAATTTTCTCACCTCGATTGTCGCTGCCAGCGGCGGTCGCATAGTGCCCAATCCGGGCGGCGTCCTGATCCGCGACGCGAGCAATCGCATTCTCGGCGCCATCGGAATTTCCGGCGACACCGGCGACAATGACGAAATAATTGCGGTCGCGGGCATCGAGGCTGCCGGCTTGAAGGCCGATCCGGGCGGGACCAAGAAATAGGAGGAATTCATGAAACTTTTTTCATTCTGGCGCTCGCTGGCAACCTACCGCGTCCGTATTGCGCTCAACCTCAAAGGGCTTTCGCCCGAGGTAATCGAAGTCAATTTGATGAAAGGTCATCAGCGCGAAACGGAATTCCGCAAAGTAAATCCAATGATGGCCATCCCGGCATTGATCGAAGATGACGGCACGGTGCTTTTTGAGTCGCTCGCCATCCTCGAATATCTCGACGAGACACATCCTAATCCACCGTTGCTGCCGAAAGACCCGAAGGCACGGGCAAGGGTGCGCGGGCTTGCGCAAATCATCGCTTGCGACACGCATCCGCTCATCGTGCCGCGCGTACGCGAATACCTCGCGCATGAGTACAAGATCGATGAAGCCGGCGTACTGAAATGGGGCCATCATTGGCACATGTCGGCTTTGACCGCTCTCGAGACACACCTTGTGGGTTCAAAGCAGACGGGACGTTATTGCCAGGGCGACCAGATCACGATTGCTGACATTTGCCTGGCCGGACAGGCAGTAGGGGCGGCCTACTTCAAGTGTGATCTCGCGCCATATCCGACTGTGAAGCGCATCGTCGATGAGGTGAACAAGATCGATGCTTTCGCGCGGGCTCATCCGCTCAAGCAGCCCGGTGCACCTGCTTCAGTCTAGGCACGCATGATCACTACCGCGATCGTTGGCCTCGGTTGGTGGGGCAAGACACTGGTCAAGGCGGCGCGCGACTTCGGCGCACCCTTGCGCTTTGTGCGTGGCGTCACGCTCGAGCCCGAGTCGGTTCGCGATTTCGCGGCTGAGCATCAAATCGCGATTGGAACCTCTATCGATGAGGTGCTGGCCGACAAGTCGATTCAGGCCGTACTGCTTGCAACACCGCACACCAAGCATCGTGCGCAGGTGGAGGCGATCGCGGCTGCCGGCAAGCATCTGTACTGCGAAAAGCCCTTCGCGCTCACCAAAGCCGATGCCATAGCCGCGCTCGAAGCTTGTAAGCGCGCGGGCATCGTTCTCGGAGTTGGCCATCATTTCCGGCTGATGCCGTCGATGCGCGTTTTGGCGGAACTTAAGGAGGCAGGGGCTTTCGGCACCATCATGCATGTCGAGGGTAACTACAGCCACGATTGGTTGGCGAGCTATCCTGTCGACAGTTGGCGCATGGCGGCCGAGGAAAGCCGCGCGGGCGGAATGACCGGCATGGGCATTCACGTGCTCGATTGCTTCCGCGACTTGGTCGGGCCGATGAAACGGATCAGCGC
>DASSYU010000328.1:0-8567 GCA_035703125.1 Pseudolabrys sp.
CGTCATAAAGCCCTTCAAGCTCGATGAAGTGCGCGACGCCCTTACCCGCATCGGCATACACGGCATGACCGTGTCCGAGGTGAAAGGTTACGGACGGCAAAAGGGGCACACCGAGATTTATCGCGGCGCCGAATACGCGGTTAATTTTCTTCCCAAGCTGCGCCTCGAAGTCGCCGTCGCCAGCGAGCAGCTCGATCAGGTGATGGAGGCGCTCCAGGCGGCGGCACGAACCGGGCAGATCGGCGACGGAAAGATTTTTGTCACTCCGATTGAGCAGGCGGTGCGTATCCGCACCGGTGAAACCGACGTCGACGCACTTTAGAAATCAAAGATGGCATTGGGGAGATGATTATGAAACAGGCGTTCCTGCGCCTCGCTCCGGCCGCGATCATCGTCGCCGCCACGACGCCGGCTTTTGCGCAAGATTCAAAGATCGACGCTGCCGATACCGCCTGGATGATCGGCGCGACCGGCCTCGTACTCATGATGACAATCCCGGGCCTTGCCCTGTTCTACGCCGGCATGGTGCGCAAGAAGAATGTGCTCGCCACGATGGCGCAAAGTCTTGCCGCCACGTTTTTGATTTCGATCGTGTGGGCGATCATCGGTTACACCCTGGCCTTCACCGGTGAGGGTGCATTCATCGGCACGCTCGATCGCATTTTCCTCAGCGGCGTCACGCTCGATGCGGTATCGCCGCTCGCGAAGACGATTCCCGAGAGTCTGTTCATGATTTACCAGATGACTTTCGCCATCATCACGGTGGCACTGGTCGCAGGCTCCGTCGCCGACCGTCTGCGTTTCTCGGCGTTCCTGCTGTTCTGCGTCTTTTGGCTTTTGTTGGTCTATGTACCAATTGCACATTGGGTTTGGGGCGGCGGATTCCTTGGTACCTATGGCGTGATCGATTTCGCCGGCGGTACTGTTGTTCACCTCAATGCAGGCGTCGCCGGCCTGGTTGCCGCTTACGTAGTCGGCGCGCGGCGTGGCTACGGCAGTGACAATCTTGCTCCGTACGATCTGACACTGGCCGTCATCGGGACCGGCCTGCTGTGGGTTGGCTGGTTCGGATTCAATGGCGGCTCTGCGCTCGGCGCCAATTCACGCGCCGCGATGGCGATCGTATCCACGCATCTTGCCGCGAGCGCCGGTGCGTTCACGTGGATGGCGCTGGAATGGTGGACGCGCGGCAAGCCGTCGGTGCTTGGAATGGTCTCCGGCGCAATCGCCGGTCTCGGCACGATCACGCCGGCATCCGGATTCGTGCTGCCGATGCAGGGCCTGCTGATCGGAATCATTGCCGGCGCCGTCTGCTTCTGGGCCTGCACCTGGCTCAAACGCAAGATCGGATACGACGACTCGCTCGACGTGTTCGGTGTGCACGGCATCGGCGGCTTCACCGGCACGCTGCTTGCCGGCGTATTCGCTGTCGGCGCGCTCTCTGCAACTCCGGAGATACCGGGCGGAGTTCCTGGTCTGCTTGAAGGCAATCCACACCAGGTGGTCGCCCAGCTCTACGGCATCGTTGTCACATTGGTGTGGTCGGGCGTGGTGACGTTCGTGATCCTGAAAGTGATCAGCGCGCTCGTTCCGTTGCGCGTGAAACAGGAGGACGAGGTCACGGGCCTCGACGTCAGCCAGCACGGCGAGGCGATCCAATAGCGGCATTGCTTCCGCGCCGCCTCCCGACGTCGGCGCGGAACTGCCCAATTTCTTCTTGTCTAATTTTTGAGCAGGCCCTTCCGGCCGTGGCGCGACTTTAAGCGGCCGCGCGGAGTGCTAGCGCCCTCGGCACAGGCACCCGCCAAATCCTCTCATTAAATCAATGGCATAAGGCTTAGCCGGGCATCTGGCACGGCGTTTGATTCTATCCCTGCGGTTATGCCTGCGAAGCGAGCTTCGTGGGCGGAAGCCCAGTGAACCCGCCCGCACTGTGTGACGAAACAAACGGGCGCAAGCGGGGATCGAATCCATGAAGATCGTCATGGCCATTATCAAACCCTTCAAGCTCGACGAGGTCCGTGACGCTCTGACCTCCATCGGCGTGCAAGGGCTGACCGTTACCGAGGTCAAAGGATACGGGCGTCAAAAGGGTCACACGGAAATCTACCGTGGGGCCGAATACGCGGTGAGCTTCCTGCCGAAAATCAAGATCGAAGTGGCAGTGGACACCAAGCAGGTCGACAAAGTCATCAGCGCCATCACCGGCGCTGCCAAGACCGGGCAGATCGGCGACGGCAAAATCTTCGTCTTCAATCTGGAAAACGCCGTGCGTATTCGCACCGGCGAGACCGACGCCGCGGCGCTCTAGCAACCGCGCAATTCGCTTTCACAGGAGTAGACCATGACGTTCAAACTAAATTCTCGCGTGGTGCTGGGGCTTGCTGCGCTTACCGCGGGCGTTCTGATTTCCGATTGGGCACTGGCCCAGGCAACGGCGCCTGCGGCCGCACCGGCTGCCCCGCCGGCGCCGACTTTCAACAAAGGCGACAACGCGTGGATGCTGACCTCCAGCGTGCTCGTGTTGTTGATGACCATCCCTGGCCTCGCGCTGTTCTATGGCGGCATGGTTCGTTCGAAGAACATGCTCTCGGTGCTGATGCACGTGTTCTACACGGTCTGCATCGTCACTCTGATTTGGGTTGTCTACGGCTACAGCCTCGCCTTCACCGGCGGCTCGCCTTATGTCGGCGGGTTTTCCAAGGCGTTCCTCATGGGAGTCACGTTGGATTCGCAGGCGGCAACGTTCTCCAATGGCGCCACCATCCATGAATACATCTACATATGCTTCCAGATGACCTTCGCGGCTATTACCCCGGCGTTGATCGTCGGTGCCTTCGCCGAACGCATGAAATTCTCGGCAGTGGTGCTCTTCATTCCGCTGTGGGTGACGTTCGTGTACTTTCCGATCGCGCATATGGTCTGGTACTGGGCCGGTCCGGACGCGATCACCGATGCCGCCAAGGCCGTTGCCGCTGCGGCTGCCGGTCCCGCAAAGGTTGCTGCACAGGCCAAGCTCGACGAGGTGATGGCCGATGCGGGTCAGGTATTCATCTGGGGCGCGATCGATTTCGCCGGCGGCACCGTTGTGCATATCAACGCCGGCATCGCAGGCCTTGTCGGTGCGCTGCTGATCGGCAAGCGCCTTGGCTACGGCAAGGAAATCATGGCCCCGCACTCGCTCACCATGAGCATGGTTGGCGCATCTCTCCTATGGGTCGGCTGGTTCGGCTTCAACGCCGGATCGAACCTCGAAGCCAATGGCGGCGCCGCACTCGCCATGATCAACTCATTCGTCGCCACCGCGGCCGCTGCGCTTGCGTGGATGTTTGCCGAATGGGCGGTCAAGGGTAAGCCCTCGCTGCTCGGCGCGATATCGGGTTGCGTCGCGGGTCTGGTCGCGGTCACGCCTGCGTCGGGCTACTCCGGCCCGATGGGCGCACTCGTGCTGGGCCTGATCGTCGGTCCGGTGTGCTTCGTCTTCGTGACGACGGTGAAGAATGCCTTCCGCTACGACGACGCACTCGATGTATTCGGCGTGCACTGCATCGGCGGTATCGTCGGCGCCATCGGTACCGGCATCCTGGTGAATCCCGCCCTCGGTGGCGTCGGCATCATGGACTACACGGTTGGCAAAATCGCCGACTACGACATGGCGACCCAGCTGATCGCGCAGTTCAAGGCGGTGCTGACCACCTTGGTTTGGTCGGGTGTTGGCTCTGCCATCATCTACAAAGTGGTGGATGTGCTGGTCGGACTGCGCGTTCCGGCAGAAGCCGAACGCGAAGGACTCGATATCACGGCGCACGGGGAACGCGCCTACACCATGTGAGCAAGCGGTCGGGGCGGAACCCGGCACCGTCCCCTCCGTCGAGGCCCCGGTTCGAAAGGACCGGGGTCTCCCTTTTTGAGGCTCTTTTTTCGACTCCCGGGCCGAAAATAGCCGAAATTTCCGATGGTTAATCGGGTCTTAACCTCGCTCTCTTTATTGTATCGAGGCCCTCGTACGGCGGGCCGGGGCCCCGCCTTGTAACTGCATGTCCATGATGACCGCCAAGAGCGAGCCTGTTTCATTTACTGCTCCGGCGGTCGAGTCCCGCTCTCCTTTCGTGCGGCTCACCGACCTGATCGCCGGTATCGAGCCGGGCAAGCCCGTCATCAATCTGTCGGTGGGGGAGCCGCAGCATCCGGTGCCGTCCTTTGTCGGCCCGGCGCTCGCCGCGCATATCGCCGACTTCGGTCGCTACCCCGCCAACAAAGGCATCGAGCCGTTCCGGCGTGCGGTCGCCGCGTGGCTGAACAACCGCTACATGCTTGCGCGGCCCATCGACCCAGAAACTGAAGTGTTGGTGCTTAACGGCACGCGCGAAGGGCTGTTCCTCGGGGCTATCGCCGCCAAGCGCTGGGTGACTCGCCGCGCTGGCAAACCTGCCGTCCTCATTCCCAACCCATTTTACGCCGCCTATTCTGCCGGCGCGCTCGCCGCCGACTGCGAGCCGGTCTATCTGCCGGCGACGCGCGCAACCGGCTTCCTGCCTGATCTTGGCGCTCTCGACGACACGCTGCTCGCGCGCACCGTTGCCTGCTACATCGCGTCGCCCTCAAACCCGCAGGGCGCGGTCGCTGATCGTAAGTATCTCGACAGGCTGGTAAAGCTTGCGCGCCGGTTCGGCTTCCTCGTTTTCTCAGACGAGTGTTATTGCGAAATCTACAACAAGGACGCGCCGCCGGGCATGCTCGAGGCGGCGGCTCCCGACTTCGCAAATGTTGTGGTGTTTCACTCGCTGTCCAAGCGCTCGAACCTACCCGGCATGCGTGTCGGGTTTGCGGCTGGCGATCGGCAATTTCTCGGCCCCTATCTCGAGCTGCGCAATGTCGCGGCGCCGCAGGTGCCGACGCCCGCTCAATATGTCGCGATTGCCGCTTACCAGGATGAAGCGCACGTGAAAGAGAACCGAAAACTTTATTCGGAGAAGTTCGATCTCGCCGACCAGATTATCGGCAGCCGCTACGGCTACGAACGCCCGGCCGGAGGTTTTTTCCTGTGGCTCGATGTGTCGAAGCAGGGCGACAGTGAGATCGCGACAAAAAGGTTGTGGGCCGAAGCAGGCGTTCGCGTGGTCCCGGGACGTTATCTTGCGCGCGAGCAAGCCGACGGCAGCAATCCTGGCGCGGACTATATCCGCGTCGCCATGGTGCAAGACAAGACGGCTACGGCGGAGGCATTGCATCGCCTCGTCGCCGTGCTCGGATAAGGATGTAAAAGCATGCGGGCAGCAGATCGCAGCCTCGACGTTATCGCCTTCGTCTCGGAGCATTTTGGCGAGATCGTCCGGCGCCGGTTGAGCGAGCTCGCCGGGCTTGCCTTGATCACGCTGGCATTGCTCGGCGTTTTGGCGCTTGCGACCTGGTCGGTGCAGGACCCCTCGCTCAGTCACGCGACACAAAAGCCGATCCACAATCTGCTCGGCTATCCCGGTGCGATTTTCTCCGACCTGGCAATGCAGCTGTTCGGCCTGGCGGCGATACTGCTACTGGTTCCTGAGGCGCTGCTCGGGTGGCGGCTGCTGTCGCACAAAACATTCGGCGAGAAATGGCGCAGCCTGTTCTGGATCCTTGCCACGTTCCTCGGGGCAGCGTTTGCCTCGACGCTGCCGCATATCGGATCCTGGCCATTGCCCACGGGGCTCGGCGGCGTCGCCGGCGATGCGGTGCTGCGGGTGTTCGGCGCGCCGCTCGGCAGCCTCACCCGGTTCGTCCTCTGCATTGTATTCGGTCTTGCAACGGCGGTGGCGTTGTTGGTCGCATGCGGCGGTCGCGCGCAGGCCAGAAAGAGCGTGACCCGTGAGATCGAAGAAGAAGAGTTCGAGGATGAGGAAGCCGGTGAAGACCGCGGCTCGGCCTGGCTCGGCATGATCGTGCATGCGCTGCTGAGCTGGAAGGCGCGCGTCGGCCGGATGATCCGGGGCGAGGCGCGCACGCCGCTGCCGGTCGTGCGTGGCCCGCGGCTTGAACCGCGTTTTGACGGCGACGGTGGCGCGGCCGCATACGGCGACGATGACTACGATGACGACGATGCTGAACCAGCGCCACGGAGGCGTGCGACGCCTCGCGTACCTGCCCGCCGCTCCGGCAGCGGCTACATACTACCCTCGCTCAATCATCTGGCCGCACCGCGCGCCAACGAACGCACGATTTTATCGCGTGAAATCACCGACGGAAATGCTGTGGCGCTCGAAAGCGTGCTGCAAGATTTCGGTGTGCGCGGTGAAATCATCAACGCGCGCCCTGGCCCCGTCGTCACGCTCTATGAACTTGAACCCGCGCCGGGCATCAAGTCGTCGCGCGTGATCGGTCTTGCCGACGACATTGCCCGCTCGATGAGCGCGGTATCGGCACGTGTCGCGGTAGTACCGGGACGCAACGCAATCGGCATCGAGCTGCCAAACCCGACGCGCGAGAAGGTCTATCTGCGCGAATTGCTCACGGGCGAGAACTACAACGAAAACGCGGCAAAATTGCCGCTTTGCCTCGGCAAGACCATCGGCGGCGAATCCGTCATCGTCGACCTGTCGCGCATGCCGCACCTGCTGATCGCCGGCACGACCGGTTCGGGCAAGTCGGTCGCCATTAACACCATGATCCTGTCGCTGGTGTACCGGCTGCGGCCCGATCAGTGCCGCCTGATCATGGTCGACCCCAAGATGCTCGAACTCTCCGTCTATGACGGCATCCCGCATCTTCTCACGCCCGTCGTCACCGATCCAAAGAAGGCGGTCGTCGCACTCAAATGGGCGGTGCGTGAGATGGAGGGCCGCTACAAGAAAATGTCAAAGCTTGGCGTGCGTAACATCGAAGGCTACAACGCGCGCGTGGCCGAGGCCAAAGCAAAGGGCGAGACGCTTACACGCACGGTGCATACCGGCTACGACAAAGAAACCGGCGAGGCGATCTACGAAAAGGAACAGCTCGAGCTCGAGCCGCTGCCATTCCTCGTGGTCATTGTCGACGAAATGGCCGACCTGATGATGGTCGCCGGCAAGGACATCGAAGGCGCCATCCAGCGACTGGCACAGATGGCGCGCGCTGCCGGCGTCCATGTGATCCTCGCTACGCAGCGCCCGTCCGTTGACGTCATCACCGGCACCATCAAGGCGAATTTTCCGACCCGCATCTCGTTTCAGGTGACGTCGAAGATCGACAGCCGCACAATCCTCGGCGAGCAGGGCGCGGAGCAACTGCTCGGCCAAGGCGACATGCTTTACATGGCTGGCGGCGGCCGCATTAGCCGCGTGCATGGACCGTTTGTCTCGGACGAGGAAGTCGAGAAAGTCGTGCGGCATTTGAAGTCGCAGGGTACGCCCGAATACCTTGAAGAAGTGACCGCCGGCGGCGACGAGGACGAGGACGGAAACCCGATCTTCGATTCGACGGGCATGGGACTCGCCGAGGGCGGCGATATCTATCAACAGGCGGTCGCCATCGTGAAGCGGGACCGCAAGGCGTCAACCTCCTACATCCAGCGGCGCCTTCAGATCGGGTACAACCGCGCCGCCACGATCATGGAACGCATGGAGGAAGAAGGCATCGTCGGACAGCCTAACCATGCCGGCAAACGCGAGATTCTGATCCCGGAAAACCCGGCTGACGACCGCTATTGAGAATCGCCCGGTTCAGCATTAAGTCCGTTTACCGTTACGCTCAGAGGGCCGCGAAATCGCCACAGCCGGTCCCTATAGGCTTATCGCGATACCGTGGGGGCACGAGGCGGAGAACGTAATGCCGGCACACGACAAGGCGCGAACCGGTGCAAAACTGGGCTTTGCCGCGCTTTTGACCTGCCTCACGGTTCCGGCACTCGCTCAGACCATCCCGCTTCCCACCCCGCGTCCGCCGGCCTTGCAGACCCAGGGCGGCGCACCTCCATCTTCTGCTCCAGCCGCCAAGCCTACGGTTCCGGGCCAGGCGCTCGGTGCGCGCGCACAAGCGCCGCAGCCTACGCCATCGCACAACCCAATCTCCAACCCCTTTGCTGCCCTGCTCGGCAAGGCAAGTGGCGCCGGCAAGCTTACCCCCGAGCAACGGGCGATTGTTGAGCGCGTCAACAGCTATCTGTCGGGGGTGCAGACGCTGACAGGAAATTTTGTGCAGGTCGGCCCCGACGGCAACCGCACTCAGGGGGGCTTCTACATTTACAAGCCGGGCCGGGTGCGCTTCGAGTACGATAGTCCGAGCCCGATCGAATTGATCGCTGACGGCTCATCGGTCGTCGTGCGCGACCGTCGTTTAGCAACGCAGGATGTTTATCCGCTGTCACAAACTCCGCTGCGTTTCCTTCTGGCGGAGCGTGTCGATCTGACCAAAGACACAAACCTGGTGTCCGTCTATGCCGACGACGTCTTTGTTACCGTCGTTCTTGAGGAAAAAAACGGGGTCGTTGGCACGAGCCGCCTAATGATCATGTTCAGTGCGAAGGACATGCAGCTCAAACAGTGGACCGTGACCGATCCTCAAGGCTACGACACCACGGTCGCGGTCTATAATCTCGACACCAGCAAACGGCCCGA
>DASSYU010000530.1:0-3176 GCA_035703125.1 Pseudolabrys sp.
CAATTCCGAATGCGATGCCCGCGGCGGCCGACAGCCAGCTGCGTGCCTGCGGCCTTTCCGCGGCCGCGCAATTCATTTTCAGCATTGTCTCTCTCCTGTTTGACGCACGCGCAATCGGGCCCGGTCCCGGCGCCGCAAACATGCAGTCGCAAGGCGCGTGCCAAACGGGTCATCTGATGGATTTGACTGGGTTATTTGGCGGATTTCCTCGGGCTGGCGCGGCCCGGCGGCAAAACCGCCGAACTGCCGCGCAGCCTGCCCATCCCGTGAGCGGTGCACGCGCTATTATTTAGGCAGATTGCCTCTTCCGGGGCAGGCCGCGGCCAGAGGCCCTTTTTGTGCGCATATTTGCCGGTGGCAACTGCTGCGCCTAGAACACAAACCGTTTTCCCACCGCTGTAGGTGTTACAACCTCGTCGCCGAAGGCGCTGGTCAACGCGGCCATCGCGCGCCAGCCGGTGCAATGTCCCGCGGCAATTGTCGCTAGACCGAAATCGCGCATCGCCTCGACTGTTTCGGGGATGATCTTTTCCGTCGGGCCCGATAGGTGAAACCCACCAAGCACCGTGTGCAGTGGGACATCCTGGAATTTTGCGCGGGCGTCCTTGAGCACATTGACGATTCCGGCGTGCGAGCAGGCCGAGAACACAACGAGGCCTTTACCGGCGACGTTGACACCAAGCCAGCGTTCGTCGATCAGCCATGGGTCAGGCTCCCAGCCTTTGTCGGTTTTGGCAAAATGAAGCGGAAGACCTTGCTCGAAGGACGTCACGCGTGGAATTTCGCCGCTCAGATAAAACATATCGTCCAGGAACGCCTGCGGCTCGCGCGTGCTCACAACGCGCGCGCCATGTGAGGTCAGTTCCTGGATGCTTGGCACATCTTCCATCGGCATGATTTCCCCATCGGGAAGTTGCCGGCCGCGCGTGCGGAACATGTCAGGATGCGCGTAGTAGGGCAGGTCGCGATTTTTGCCGTCGGCCCGGATCATATCGATGGCGCGCAGCATCCCTCCGGCATGATCCCAATGTCCATGCGAGAGCACGACGCTTTCGACCGCATACAGATCGATCCCGAGCCGCTGGGTGTTTCTCTCGAAGGTATCGGCTTCGGGGCCTGTGTCGAACAACATTGTATGACTGACATCTCCCCGATGCGCGATGAGCAGGCAAGACAACCCGTGATTGGCGCAGCAGATGCATTTCCCGGATAGGATCCGCATTCCCTTTCGCCGCAAATACGAAAACTCCGATTCAACATGGGCTGGAATGCTGGAAAGGCTGTCGGTCGAGTTGTCGACCAGAACGTGAACCTCCAATCGGTCTACCGGCTTCAGTTTTGGCATTAGCCCCTCGGTGCTTGATGGTAAATGGCATCCTGATCTTACACGCGGGTCGGGAGCGCGCGCGAGGGGCGCCTGGTTTCCGCCTTTGCCCAGCCATGCGTCTGTTGCGCCTCTGACCGAACTGATGCCGGGTCCTTAACGAGCCGCATCCGACGCGATACGATCCTTGGTTGCCCGTTTTCGGGGGGATTGATGAAGCGGCGCAAGATCGGTCGCAAAACGGCGAAGGCGCGCGTCAAGGTAGCGAGGCGAAATGCGCCGAAGGGCGCAGGCGTTCGGGCCGCCGCTGCGAAGGACACCGATGCCGCGCAGATTCAGCGCGAGCGCGACGAGGCACTGCAGCAGCAGGCCGCGACTGCGGAAATTCTCAAGCTGATCAGCAGTTCGCCGGCTGACACGCAGCCCGTGTTGGACGCGATTGTGCGGAGCGGGCTCAAGCTCTTTCCGGACGCTGCCATTTTCATTGCACTTCCTGACGGAGACAAGCTGCGGGCCGCCGCCTTTGTCGCGACGGACCCCAATCGCGCAAAGATGTGGGCGCACCAGTGGCCGATCCCGCTCACCCGTGAATACATGCACAGCCTCGCGTTTCTCGATCGAAAGACTGTGGACATTCCCGACGCCCGCGAAGCGCCGCCGGAACTTGCCGTTGGAGCGAAAAACTTTCTGCCCACCGGTTATCGTGCGCTCACGATCATGCCGATGATGCGCGGCCGCACTGTCATCGGTACGCTCAGCGTCGTGCGGTTGGCGCCAGGTCCGCTGTCTGACCGGCAGGTTGCGGCACTCAAAACCTACGCCACCCAGGCGGTGATCGCGATCGAGAACACGCGGCTGCTCAACGAGCTGCGGCAGCGCACGGACGACCTTTCGGAGTCATTGGAACAACAGACCGCAACGTCGGCGGTCTTGAAGGTTATCTCAAGCGCGCCCGGCGAACTTCAGCCGGTGTTTGATGCCATTCTTAAGAATGCCACACGTATCTGTGGGGCCAAGATTGGAATTCTATTCCGGTATGAAGGTGGGGCCTATTCGGCTCTGGCAATGCTCGGCGTCACGCCGGCCTATGCCGAGTATCTCAATAGCAGTCCGATCCGCCCAGGTCCGGCGACAGGTCTTGGTCGTGTCGCCGACACGAAACAGACCATCCAGATTGTAGATACTCAGGCCGAGCATGTTTATGCCGAGCGGGAGCCTCTCCGCGTTGCAACCGCGGAACTCGGAGGTGCGCGAAGCCTTCTTAACGTGCCCATGCTGAAGGACGGGATCCTGGTCGGCGCTATCGGGATTTACCGCCAGGAGGTTCGTCCTTTCACGCACAAACAGGTTGAATTGGTCACGAACTTCGCCGCCCAGGCCGTCATCGCCATCGAGAACACGCGGGTGCTCAACGAGCTACGCGAGTCGCTGCAGCAGCAGGGCGCGACCTCCGACGTTCTGAAGGTCATAAGCCGCTCGACCTTCGATCTGCAAACGGTGCTCGATGCGCTGACCGAATCTGCGGCTCGCTTGTGCGCGGCGGACATCGCGAACATCTGGCTGCTGGACGGTTCGGCCTGTCGCTTGGCTGCGTCCTATCAGACGATCGAGTCAGGGCAGAAAGACTATTTGGCCAGTCTTCCGCTTGGGCCCAGCCGGGGGTCGTGCGTGGGCCGGACGCTGCTGGAAGCAAGGACCGTCCACATCCATGACATTCGCGATGACCCCGAATACGAGCTGGAGACCTCCAGGCTCGAGGGTTATCGGACCATGCTGGGCGTCCCCCTTCTCCGGGAGGGAACGCCCATTGGCGTGATCGCACTGGTGCGATCCGTCCGTCAGCCTTTCACGC
>DASSYU010000575.1:0-5055 GCA_035703125.1 Pseudolabrys sp.
CAGAGTGTGCTGGTTTCGCCTCCAGCTGCCGGTCAGATTTCTTGGAGAGGTTTTGGCTTCTCTCTCCAGGCGGCTGGCGGGCCTCTTGTCCCGCTACCTACCGACCGACACACGGCCACAGGCACGTGCGAAATTGGGCAAACACGGAGATAAGTAATTTTGTCGAGTCATGCAAGCGAATTAGTTCGCCGCATCAAAAAACTTTCTTAACTTTTTCTTTCGGAGCGTGACGGGCGCCGCACTCAGTCGCGGGCGGTGAAGGGCTCGATGCGGTGCGCGCCGCGGATGAACTGCGCCATGATGGCGATGCCACAGAGGACGAACAGCGCGTCGAGAATTCGTTGCCCCATGCTGCCGAGGTCAAACAGGGTGGCGATCGCCCATGAGCCGGCGAAGGCCGCACCGAACACCTCGGCGCCGATCAGGATGGCTGCGCTGATCACGGTGATGACGTTAAGCCAGACGATGCGCCGGTTCTGGGCCATAGGGGCCTCCGTTACGGGGCCGCAATGTCCTCGAATCTGCTCGCCGGATCAAGTCTATAGTGACCGTCGGCCCATGCGCCGGATTTGATTTTGCTCATGGCGGTGGTGGACAGTTGGTCAAAAGTTAACGCATGGACACTGGCAGAGCGCTCAAGGTTGCCCGGCCCTACCTCGCTGGTCTCGCCGCGATTGGTTTGCTGATGGGCATCATCGCAAAGGTCGCCGGACGGGACGCTGGGGCAGCCGCCGTGTGGGCGGCGGTGACCTTGCCGGTGCTGCTGGCGTTGCTGGTCGAGATTGTGACCAGTCTGCGGCGAGGCGAGATCGGCCTCGATATCGTCGCCGGACTTTCGATGGCCGCGGCACTGATCTTCGGGGAAAACCTGGCGGCCGCCATCGTGGCGCTGATGTATGCGGGGGGCCAGTATCTTGAGATCTACGCCGAAAGGACGGCGCGGCGGGAGATGACGGCACTGCTGTCGCGGGTGCCGCGCACGGCAATCCGCCACCACGAGGGGCAGCTTGAGGAGATTGCGGTCGACGTCGTCTCGCCCGGCGATCGGCTGCTCATACGACGGGGAGATGTAGTCCCGGTCGATGGCACCGTGGCCGAGGGTGTCGGCGTGCTCGACCAATCCGCTCTTACGGGCGAATCGCTCCCGGTCAAGGCGACGCCGGGCGAGCCCGTCCTCAGCGGTGCCACGAATGCAGGCGAGGCGTTCGATATGATTGCGACCCGACCTGCGGCCGAGAGCACCTATGCCGGGATCGTCAGGTTGGTGGAGGATGCGCAGCGGTCGCGGGCGCCGATGTCACGGATGGCCGACCGTTACGCGATCCTGTTTCTGGTGCTCACCGTTGTCCTTGCCGGCGCTGCCTGGTGGCTCAGCGGCGATCCGATCCGGGCAGTCGCGGTGCTGGTGGTGGCAACGCCTTGTCCCCTGATTCTCGCGGTCCCGGTTGCCATCATCTCGGGACTTTCGCGGGCCGCCAAGTTCGGCATCCTGATCAAGGGCGGCAAGGCCATCGAAACCCTGGCGCGAGTTCGCGCGGTGGTCATCGACAAGACCGGAACTCTCACGATCGGCCAGGCAAAACTTATTGCCACACATGTGGATGTCGGCGTCACCGCGAACGAAGTTTTGCGCATCGCGGCCTCCCTTGATCAGGCATCGAAGCACGTGATCGCGCAGACGATCGTCGACGAGGCTCGAAACAAGGGGCTGCAACTGGCCGTGCCCACCGATGTCGTCGAAACTCCCGGTGAGGGCGTCGTGGGTCGTGTCGATGGCCGCAGCGTTGCCGTCGGGGGCCTGCGTTTTCTCGCAGGTAAGGTCGCCAGAAGCGACGCTTCGGCGCTGCCGCATGATCGTCCGCCCGGAGCCCTGGCAGTTGCGGTGGGCGTCGACGGACGATTGTCCGGCGTGCTGATCCTTGCGGACGAACTGCGGGCGGGTACCGAAGCGATGCTCAGGGAACTGCGCGCCATGGGCATCGAGCGTATTGTCCTGGCGACCGGCGACCGGCATGAGGTCGCCAGTTTCGTTGCGAGCGGGCTGTCCCTCGATCTCGTGCGTTCCGAACTGACGCCCGATCAGAAGATCCTGGTGGTTTTGGCCGAGCGCAAGAACGGCCCGGTGATGATGATCGGCGACGGAGTGAATGATGCGCCGGCGCTTGCCGCGGCCGACGTCGGCGTAGCGATGGGCGCAAAAGGAGCGGCCGCTTCTGCCCAGGCCGCCGACGTGGTGCTGCTGGTCGATCAGCTCGACCGTATTCTGCCGGCAATCAGAATCGCGCGGCGTTCACGCCTGATCGCCTTACAAAGCGTGATCGCCGGTATAGGCCTGTCAGCCCTGGCGATGGTGGCCGCATCATTCGGGCTTCTGGTTCCGGCCGAAGGAGCTGTGATTCAGGAAGTGATTGACGTCGCGGTCATCTTCAACGCGCTCAGGGCACTGCGCGGCTGATGCGGCTGACTACTGTCGTGGCGATGCATCTGTTAGCCTGCCATCGTTCCACGTCGAGGATGGAATATTGAGGCTCGATGATGCGCCACTCGGTGGTCCTTATTGCGATGTCACTCGCGTTGCTCGTCTTCGCCGGCGACGCGGTTTTTGCGCAAACCGACTTGACCCGAGCGGACAGGCGGGTTTTGCGCAAACAGGATGAGCAAGAATGCCGCCGGCAGGCGGGGCATCAAGACACCCTCAGGCGAAATCTGGCTGAGTTCGTGCGGAAGTGCATGGCAGAACGGCAGGGCGAGCGGAAAGCCGCGGAGAAAAAGGAAGCGGCCGAGCAACGCCGGATCAAGCGGGGGATGGCAGCGGAAGAGTGGGCCGAGATCCAAAAAGTGCGGAATCAGGAAAGGCGTGAGCAGCTGGAGCAGCAGGCGGCCAAGAGGGCTGACTGCAACAGGCTGGCGAACGAACAGAAGCTCCGGCTGCGCGAGCGGAGGAACTTCATCAAAATGTGCGCCGGTACCTAATTCGCCGTTCGATTTGTCGCCCAATACCGGTCGCGCCTGAAGATACCGGGTCTATATAGGCCAGATGAAACATCCGCGAATGCCGTCAACTGAAATGCAGAACCCGCTTTTAGCTGAATGGGCCGGAGCGCTCGAGCTCCCGCCATTTGAGGCGATCAAGCCCGACCATTTCCGCCCTGCGTTTGATCGAGCCTTGGCTGATCACTGCGCCGAAATCGACGCTATCGCCGAAAATCCGGCGCTTGCGGATTTCGAGAATACAATTGGTGCGCTTGAGCGAAGTGGCCGTGCCCTCGAACGCGTAGCGAGCGTGTTCTTTGTGCTGGCCGGCGCCGATACGTCGAACGAAATCGAAGCCATCGAGCGAGACATCTCGCCGCTGTTGGCGCGCCATAACAACGCACTTTACTTGAACCGCGCATTGTACTCCCGGATTGCCGATCTCTACGAAAGGCGCGATGCGCTTTCGCTCGATGCTGAACAGGCCCGCGTGCTGGAGCGCTATCACATCCGGTTCGTTCGCTCTGGCGCCGCCCTGGGGCGGCCGGCGCAGGATCGGCTCGCGGCGATCAACGAGCGTCTGGCGAGCCTCGGCACTCAGTTTGGCCAGAATGTCCTGGCGGACGAGAAGTCCTTCACGATGGTCCTCAAAGAGAGCGACCTTGTCGGCTTACCGGAGTTTGCGCGGGCGGCTGCCCGTGCCGCCGCCGATGAGCGTGGCCACCCCGGCAAATACGCCATTACACTGGCGAGATCATCCATCGAAACTTTCCTCCAGTTTGCTTCGCGACGTGACCTGCGGGAAAAGGCATTCCAGGCTTGGATCGCGCGCGGGGAAAACGGCGGCACGACCGACAATCGCGCCCTGATTGGCGAGATGGTGGCGCTGCGCGCAGAACGCGCAAAACTGCTCGGCTTTGCAAACTTCGCCGATTACCGCCTCGACGATCAGATGGCCAAGACGCCGCAAGCGGCTCGCCAACTGCTTGATGAAGTCTGGGGCAGGGCACTCACAAAGGCGGCAGTCGAGCGCGACGCGCTGCAGGCGATGATCGCCGAAGAAGGCGGAAACTTCGCGCTCGCACCGCACGACTGGCGCTACTACGCGGAAAAGCTCCGCAAGGCGCGCTACGATCTCGACGAGGCCGAGATCAAGCCGTATTTCCAGCTCGATAAAATGATCGAGGCCGCATTTGAGGCCGCCCGCAGGCTGTTCGGACTGTCATTCAAACCCGTCGATGCAGCTCTTTATCATTCCGACGCCCGCGCCTGGAACGTGACGGACGCTCAGGGCCGTCACGTCGCATTGTTCATCGGCGACTACTTCGCACGACCGTCCAAGCACAGCGGTGCCTGGATGACCTCGCTTCGCGATCAGGAAAAACTCACGGGCAATATTCGGCCGATTGTTCTCAATGTCTGCAACTTTTCGAAGCCGGTGGCCGGCCAGCCTGCGCTGCTGTCGTTCGATGATGCCCGCACGCTCTTCCACGAATTCGGCCATGCGTTGCATGGGATGCTGTCGGACATAACCTATCCTCTTCTTGCCGGAACGGCCGTTCCCAGCGACTTCGTCGAATTGCCCTCCCAACTCTACGAGCATTGGCTGGAGGTGCCGGAGATCCTGCAGAAATATGCATTACATGCACGCACCGGTGAGCCGATGCCGAAAGCCCTGCTCGACCGGTTGTTGGCGACGCGCACCTTCAATCAGGGCTTTGCAACGGTCGAGTACACTGCGTGTGCGCTGGTCGACCTTGATCTGCACTCGCTGCCGGACGCGAAGGTGCTCGATGTCACGGCGTTCGAGCGCAAGGATCTCGAGCGCATCGCGATGCCGCCGGAGATCGTGATGCGGCATCGGCTCCCGCATTTTCAGCACTTGTTTTCGGGTGGCGGATATGCCGCCGGCTACTATTCGTACATGTGGTCGGAGGTCCTCGATGCCGACGCTTTTGCGGCATTCGAGGAAACCGGCAATGCATTCGATCCGGCAACGGCGAAGCGTCTGCGCGACTATGTCTACAGCGCAGGAAACCGCCGCGATCCTGAGGATGCCTACAAGGCCTTCCGCGGCCGGTT
>DASSYU010000594.1:0-3235 GCA_035703125.1 Pseudolabrys sp.
GGATTTTGATTCCGCCATTCCCAGGTTCGAATCCTGGCGCCCCAGCCAGCAAGTCCAGTCTCTTCATATACTTAGGCCGTTGCGGCGAAGGAGCCCGCGGCGCTTTTTGAATTCGACAATTGTCTCTGAGTTACAAATTTGAGTCTTCAACGCAGCAGCAGGCTGAAAATCTCCGCTCGCAATTTGAAATATTCCCGAATTTCGGAGAATACGGCTGGAGACGGGGTTGATGTCGACTGCGTGATCCGGGTGGCAATAGCTTATGGGTGACGGCCAACATGTTTTACGTAAAACGTAACGAGAGTTCGAACCCCAATAAGCGTGAGCGAACAGTGGATTCGCGCTCACACACTGCTGATCGAACCCGGTCTCTGCGAATTCTAGAGTTTGGGAACATTTCCGGTTTCAGATGGTAGCTTGACGTCCGCTTTGTGCCAGCAAAGGACTTCACCTAAAATCTTGCACATTAGGATTTGTGATCGATGGATCCGGAGACTGGCACGCCGAACATTTTCCGTTGTGAGTGATGCGCGGTTTGACGTGCTGCCGTAACGTATAGGCGCAATTCAGTGCTTGTGCTGGGATCTCGGGTTCCCCGATGCCGTGGCGGGGCCGACGCGATCCTGCTCGAAACGCAGGACCTTTATCACCCGGTCACGTACTCTGCCGGTAAGATCGATCCGCAGGGCCCAATCGCCAAGCATTTCAAGTTCAATGCGGACTTCGTGCATACCCGGCGCGGCGCCGAGGGTTGCCTTCACCGGCCGCACATTGTGCGCCAACGGCATCGACGGCATGTCGGCGCCGACGGTGAGTGCGACATCGGTCAGCGGTTCGTTGCTGCGGGCGTGCAGCAGGCGGATCGTGCAGTCATATTGCAACGGCTTGCCGGTTGGCTGGCACGCCACATCAACCTTGGCTCGCACCTCCGCCGCGCGCAGCGCACCAGCAAAGCAGACCGCCATCGCCAGCGTGGAAAGCAATCGAATATCTCCCGCTCCGTTCATGGCCGTTTCCTTAACTGTTTCATCCGCCGCCACCGGCCGGCCGCTAGGTCGATCGCAAGATCCAACTCCAGACGCGGAACCACACGCCGCCGATACGATGCACGACGGATTCGTCGAGCAGCCCGCGCGGCCGAAAGATTAGCAGGGCCGCGACTAGGCCGCCAAAGATGATCATGCGAAAGCCTGCGAACGCCCGAATCGATTCCAGCACGCCGATATCAATCAGCACGCCAAGCAACGGGCCGAACGCGGTCCCAAGGCCGCCAATCAGTCCATAGGCGAGGCTATGCACGCCAAGCATCACGTCAAAAATGCGCGGTTCGATGTAGGTAGTTAGATGGGCATATAGCCCACCGCCGATTCCGGCGATGGCGCCGGCAAGACCGGCAGCGAGCACCTTGTGGCGGGCAACGGCGACTCCATGCATCTCGGCCAACACCTCGTCCTCGCCGATCATTCGAAAGGTGACACCCAGACGCGAACGCTCCAGCAGCATGAAGCCAGCCACCGCGGTCGCCAGCAAGCTGTAGATCAGCGCCAGGAATTGCACCGGCCCGACATCGTTTTCGAAAATATATCGAATATTTCGGAAGCCATCGCTGCCATCGGGGCCGACCCATTCGCCGTCAATCGAAATCTGATAATGAAACAATTCGAATAGAAGCCGCACCATCTCGGCGAACGCTAACGTCGCAATCGCAAAATACAGTCCGTGTAGCCGCAGCGTCGGCACGCCTACCAGCACCGCCGCCGCGGCGCCGGTCGCCGCACCCCATACCAGCGCCGCGGTGAGCGACCAACCCCAAAGCGCGGTCGCGATTCCCGCGGCGTAGCCACCGATGGCGAAGAACGCCTGCTGTCCGAACGAGATTTCGCCGGTCAGCAACAAGAGATAAGCCGATAGCGCGAGGAATGAGATAACGCCGATATTGGACAGCACACCGATCAGATAATCGTCCATCGGTCATGTCCCCCGGCGGTCGATCGTCTCGCGCGTCGGCGCCTCGCCTAGCAAGCCTCCCGGCCGCAGCACGAGACAAACGAACAGCAGCATGTAGGCGGAGAGATCGCGAATTTGCGGCCCGAAATACCACTGGCTGTGCGCTTCCAGACAGCCAAGCACCAAGCCCCCCAGGATTGCCCCGGGAATCGAGCCAAGTCCGCCGATCATCATGGCGATCAGGCCCTTGAATGTCGCCCACATGCCGAACATCGGGGTGATCTGCTGGTCGGTGGCGAGCACCAGGTAGCCGGCGATGCCGCCGATCGCGGATGCAACGGCGAAGGCGCCGAAAACGGCGGTTCTGACATTAATGCCGACTAGATGCGCTGCCACCGGATTGCCGATGATAGCGCGCAGCGCCAGCCCGAAGCGGGAGCGGTAGAGCCGAAGCTGTAGGCCGGCCGACAATGCCAGCGCGCAAGCTAGCATGATCAGATGATCGGCCCGCAACTGGAGCGGACCCATCGTCAGCGGCGCGCCGGTGGTGAGAGACGGAAACGGATAGGTGTGGCGCGGCAGCAGTAAAATGGCGGCTTGCTCGAGCTGCATCCAGATCGCGAAGCTCGAAACCATCGACGCGATGCCGGCGCCGGCAGGCATCGGCGCGAAGCACAGCCGTTCGACGTAGATGCCGGCGAGCACCGCGCCCAGCACCGACACAGCAACAACGGCGATCGGACCGGCGGCAAAATTTAGGTACAGCAACGTGCCGAGATAGGCCCCCACCATGATCGATGGGCCATAGGACAGGTTGAGCCGGCGCATGACCCCGAAGATCAGCGTGAAGCCGAGTGCGAGCAGCCCATACGACGAGCCGATCATAATTCCGTCGATGGTATTTTGCGCGAAGTCGATCATCGGCTGCTGCCGTTGTCAGCCCGCGCCACGGCGGGTCCCGAGATACGCGCGCTGGATCACCTCGTCCTCGGCGAGCTCTCCAGGCGTTCCTTGGAACGTCACGCGCCCCTGTTCCATCAGAAAGAACTGATGCGCCACCTTGAGCGCCATGTGGACGTTCTGCTCAACCAGGAAAATAGTGGTACCGTCGCGGTTGAGTTCGGCAAGGATGTCGAAGATCTCGGCGACGATGAGAGGCGCCAGCCCGAGTGAGGGTTCATCCATCAGTAGCAGGCGCGGCCGCGACATCAGCGCGCGGGCGACCGCTAGCATCTGCTGCTCGCCGCCCGAGAGCGTGCCGGCAAGCTGTTCGCGCCGCTCGCGCAGC
>DASSYU010000305.1:0-2889 GCA_035703125.1 Pseudolabrys sp.
GTGCCGGAGCGGATCGCCTTGGTGCAAGGCGAACGGCGCTTAAGCTATGCGCAGCTAGGCCAGGCGATTGACCGATTGGCCGGACGACTGCTTGATCTCGGATTGCGACCGCTCGATCGGGTGGTGTTCCAGCTGCCAAACTCCCTTGAGTTCGTGATCGCGTTCTTTGCGCTGTTGCGCATCGGCGTCATTCCGGTTCTGGCGCTACCGGCGCACCGGCGTGGGGAGATTTCCCACTTTGTCGCTCATACCGAGGCTGTCGCCTATGTCGTGCCAGATTTGTGGCGCGGCTTCGATTATCGACCGCTGGCTGCGGAAATTTCCGCAGGCGCACCGTCGCTGCGCCGCGTGCTGGTGCTCGGCAAGCCGGGCACTAACCAGATATCGCTCACCACTCTACTGGCGGGCAATGACGGCGATGGCAGCAATTACGTCGGCGACTTTGCTCCGTCACCCGACCAGGTCGCCCTGATGCTGCTATCCGGCGGGACCACCGGCCTGCCCAAGATGATCCCGCGCACACACAATGACTACGTCTATAACTGTCGCCAAAGCGGCACGGTCGCCGGCTTCAACACCAACAAAGTATTTCTAGCGTTGCTGCCGATGGCGCACAACTACACGCTCGGCTGTCCCGGCGTGCTCGGTGCACTGGCGTGGGGCGGCACGACAGTAATTGCGCCGGATGCGACATTCGACACCGTGGCGCGATTGATTGAAGAAGAGCGCGTGTCGGTCATTTCCGCCGCTGTGCCACTGATCGTCAACTGGCTAAACGCCCGGTATCCGCAGCATCACGACTTCTCCTCTTTGCGTGTGCTGATGAACGGCGGTGCCAAGCTTGCGCCGGAACTGCGCCGCCGCGTCGAATTGCGGTTCGGCTGCGTGTTCCAGGAGAGCTTTGGCACTGGCGAGGGTCTGTTGAACATGACACGTCTCGATGACCCGGCCGAGATTCGTTTTACCAGCTCCGGCCGGCCAATTTCCCCCGCGGACGAGATTCGTATCATCGATGACAACGGCAACGACGTCCCTGATGGCGAGGCGGGAGAATTGATCTGCCGTGGTCCCTACACCATTCGTGGCTACTATAAAGCTCCGGAAAAAACCGAAGCAGCATTCACCCGTGACGGCTTCTATCGCATGGGAGACGTGGTGCGCCGGATTGACGGCAATCTCTACGTTGAGGGTCGGCTCAAGGACATCATCAATCGTGGGGGCGAAAAAATTAGTTGTGAGGAAGTTGAAAACCACATTTTGAGCCATCCGAAGGTGAAGAACGCCTGCGTGGTGGCGATGCCCGATCCCAAGTTCGGCGAAAAGGCTTGCGCATTCATCATTCCAGTTGAAGACGCCACCCTCGATCTGGACGAGATAAACAGCTTTTTGCTTGGCCGGGAAATCGCGAAATTCAAGCTGCCCGAGTGCCTCAAGGTGGTGCGGGAGTTTCCTACCAGCCCGGCGGGCAAGGTCCTTCGTCGCGAACTGCGTCGAATCGTCAGCGTTGGCATTGCGCCTATGCATTCCTGAGAACATGACCATGAAACTATTCGAACCATTAAATGTCGGCGGGATTCGGATCGCAAACCGTGTGATGGTGCCGGCGATGGTGACGCGACTTTCCGGCGAAGACGGCTTGGTCAACCGGGACATCGTAAATCGCTATGTCCGTTACGCTCAGGGTGGTCCCGGCTTGATCGTGATCGAGGCCATGGCCGTTCACCATGCCAAGTCCGGGCCGCTGTTGCGCATCAGCGACGATCGGTTCGTGCCCGGATTGGCCGATCTTGCCCAGCGCATTCATGATACGTCCGACTCGAAAGTCGTTCCGCAGATCATTCATTTCATGAAGGTTGCGAAATCCGGGTGGCGGCAGACGGTCGATATGCTTTCGTTGGCCGACATCGACCGGATCGTTGAAGAATTTGGCGATGCAGTCGCGCGCGCCCGCGAGGCGCGGTTCGATGGGGCGGAACTGCATGCCGCCCACGCCTATACGCTGGCGTCGTTTCTATCGCGCGCCAATCCGCGTAAGGACGAGTACGGCGGGGATACGCTGGAAGGCCGTCTGCGTCTAATCGAGCGGATTTTCGATAAGATTCGTCGCAAGGCTGGAGCGGATTTCCCGGTAGGCGTTCGCTTCTTGGCGGATGAGTTCATCAAGGACGGATACACGGTTAGCGATGCCAAGCTTATTGGCTTGCGGCTGGCGCAGCTCGGCGCCGCCTACCTGTCGCTGTCGGTTGGCGGCAAATTCGAGGACGCCGTGCATCTGCCCGGCCAAGTGCCATACCCCTATACGGGCTATTCCGGGGACCGCTGCATGCCCGGAGATTGGTATCCGCCGATGCCGCATGTGCAATTTTCCGCCGAGGTCAAAGCCTTCATTAAGTCCTATGGTTATGACACGCCGGTGGCGACAGCCGGCAAGATCTCCAATCCTGACGATGCCGAGCGCCTGGTCGCTGGCGGCGCGGTCGATATCATTGGAATTGCGCGTGGGCTGCTGGCGGATCCCGATTGGCCGCGAAAGGTTCACCAGGGCCAATGCGATCGCATCGTCAAATGCGACTATTGCAACGTATGCAAGCATCTCGACGGCACACACATGCGCGTCATCTGCGCATTGTGGCCGCAAGGCGCGCTGCAGGCGCCGCCGGATGACCACAGTGCCGCGGCGCCGAGCTGGGAGTCGAACGATGCCAACCTTACCGTGGCCGTCGGTGATGGTAAGGCCACGCTGAAATGGAATAAGGCAGCGGGCGCCGCCCGCTATGATGTCTGCCGCACCGACCCACTAGGCAATGACCAGGTGATCGATGCGGTCAAGGTGACACGCTGGGAGGATCATAACTTGCTGGCGGGCATGTCGTACCGTTATCACGTGCG
>DASSYU010000003.1:0-8326 GCA_035703125.1 Pseudolabrys sp.
AAAGAGCGCTGCTGGAACGTAGAACGCCGCGCGCCAGCTCACCCATGTGGCTAGCGCCGCGCTGATGCCGGCAGCAAGCGAGACGCCGAGATTGCCGCACACGCCGTTGAAAGCCAGCGAGCGCCCGCGCGCGTTCGTGGCTTCGATCAGCATTGCCATGCCGACCGGATGATAGATCGCTGCAAACATCCCGAGCGCGAACATAGCGACCGCCATCGTCGTCAAGTTCGGCGCAAGTCCGGCAGCGGCCAACGAAAGCCCGCAGCCGATATAGAAGGCCGCCATCATGTTGCGGCGGCTCCAACGGTCGGCGAGCCAGCCCGCAGGAAGAGAGAACACGCCGAAGGCGATAAAGGCCGCGCTCGAAAGGGCGATCAGTTCGCTGTAGGAGCGCTGATAGACGGCCTCAAGCCCGATCACGACCGTCGGATAGATCAGCAGCACGAAATGGTCGATCGCATGGGCCCAATTCAGGAACGCGATCGATCGCCGGCGCACGCGATCGTCAGCTCCATGGCGGGCTTTGGAGGTGGCACCCATTCCAGATTCCCATTCGGCGCGACCGAGTCGTTAGCATGCATATACCCATTGATAACGCTTTGTCCTAACGACCCTCATCCGTTCGACTGTTGGTTTGTATTAATACGATTATTTATCCTTGGATTGCAGTGATATTTTGTAACAATCCAGGGTTTGCTCCGTGAGTTGCCGGCGGCGCGTTTGGGCGGCGGTCCGTTCCGCCGCCGCTCTCTGTTTGTGCTGTGTCTGCGTGCCGTTTGGCCCCGCGCGCGCCAACGACTTTGACGATCCGCGCATCATGCTTTTTTCCGGCCGGGACATTTGGTGCAACGGCGCCTTCGCCCATGGCGGCTTCATTATTGCTCCGAGCGGGTTCGACCGGGACGGGTTGCTCCTGAAGATCATCCTCTCGGGCGGACTTTACCGTTACGACGCGCAAAATCTTGGCGAGCGCGTCGTTGGCGCAGAGTGGCTGGCGCAAGTGTTGCCAGGCTGGAGGATTAAGCGCGGCAATGTCGAACTCAAGGTCTTCATGGGGCCTGAAATTCAAAATCACCACCTTTGGCCGGACGACCCGGCCAATCGATTGCGCGGCTACTCATACGGCCTGCGCGTTGCGGCCGAGGTTTGGTACGAGCCAACCGCGGAGACGATGATCGCAGCCGACGTTTCATTATCGTCGATCGCGACCAGCAACTCGGCCCGGGCCGCCTATGGCTGGCGGGTGCTCGAAGAGATGCCTGGCGGACTCTATATCGGACCGGAGGCTCAATATTTCGGCTCCGCCGGCTACCGGCACGCCCGTCTCGGCATGCATATCACCAGCATGAAGACTGAAGACACCAAGTGGTCTGCTGCCGCCGGATGGGCAAGGGACTCTGCCGGACGCGCGAGCCCCTATGTGCGCCTGAGCCTTCTGACGCGACGATGATCTAGTCGAGGGTGCGACGGAATCGCGTCACGGCGATCGTCATCGCGATCAGCATCAGCACGAACATCGCGGCTGCGTCGTAGTGGAGATCCGCAATCGAGGATCCTTTCAGCATGATCGAGCGTACGACGCGCAGGTAGTGCGTCAACGGCAACGCCTCCCCGACCCAACGCGCCCAAGTCGGCATGCCGGCGAAGGGAAACATGAAGCCGGAGAGCAGAATGTTCGGCAGGAAAAACATGATCGACATCTGCATCGCCTGGAGCTGGTTCTGCGCAATGGTCGAGAACGTGTAGCCGATCGAGAGATTGGTTGCGATGAACAATGTGCTTAACGCGGCAAGTGCGAAAAGATTGCCGAGGATAGGCACGCCGAACAGCAGCACGCCGATGCCGATGATCATTGCCGCCTGCACAAAACCGACGATGATATAGGGAATAATCTTGCCGAGCATGATCTCGACCGGCGTGATCGGCATCGAGAGGAGGTTTTCCATCGTCCCGCGCTCGATCTCGCGCGTCACCGAAAGCGCGGTGAAGATCAGCATCGTCATGGTCAGAATGGTGCCAACCAATCCCGGTACGATGTTGAGTTGGGTCAATCCTGCCGGGTTGTAACGCTGGTGGGTCCTGATCTCGAACGCCGGTTTGCCGGGGTCCGGCAACCCGCGGTCATGAGAGAGCGCGGTTTGCACGACCTGCCCGAGCGCGCCCACGGCAGCGCTAGCCGCCACCGGATCGGTCGCGTCGGCAACGATCAGCATTGCCGGCTTGTCGCCGCGCCGGACCGACCGTTCGAAATTGCGCGGAATTTCGATACCGAACAGGATCTTGCCGGACGCCAGCATCTCGTCGAGCTCGGCTTCGCTGCGCGGCAGTTCGGTCACGCGAAAATAGTCGGTGTTCTTCAGCGCCGCCAGAATTGAGCGCCCAAGGTCGCTGTTCTCCTGCAGCAGGACGGCGGTCGGCAAATGCCGCGGATTGGTGTTGATGGCATAGCCGAACAATAAGAGCTGAATGAGCGGGACCATGATGATCATCGCGAATGAAACGCGGTCGCGCTTGAGTTGGATGAATTCCTTCATCAGGACCGCCCAGGTCCTGGTCCAGAAGTTGCCGCGGCTCCGCCGCGGCGTCTGCGCGGGCAACACGTGGCTCATTGGAAATTATCCCGCGCCCTGCTCATTAGATCGATGAAGACATCTTCGAGTGAAGGCTCCGAGCGCTGCCATTCGAAGTCTTTGCGCTTTCGATAAGGCGCGATCGCCGCCTCGAGCATTCCGGCATCGCGTCCCGACACGTGCAGGCTGGTGCCGAACGGGGCCACCATGTCGATGCCGGCCTTGTTATTGAGCTCCTCGGCAAGCGTGTTGAGGCTCTCGCCGCTGCGGGCGCTCACGATATAGGTCGTCAGGTGCGAGGACTCGATGACCTCCTCGACCGTCCCGTGCGCCAGCAGTTCGCCGTAGGCGATGTAGGCAATCTCGTGGCAGCGCTCGGCCTCATCCATGTAGTGGGTCGAGACAAGAACCGTGAGGCCATCGGCGGCGAGTGCATGGATCTCATTCCAGAACTCGCGCCGTGCCTTGGGGTCGACGCCTGCGGTCGGCTCATCGAGCAGAAGCAATTTGGGGCTTGGCAGCGTACAAGCGCCGAGCGCCAGCCGCTGCTTCCAGCCGCCCGACAGTTCGCCAGCGAGTTGCTCCTCGCGGCCGTTCAGGCCGAGACGTTCGATGGCGGCCCGCGCTGCTGCCACCGGCTGCGCGATCCCGTAGATGCGGCCGATAAACTCGAGATTCTCACGCACCGACAGATCCTGATACAGACTGAAGCGCTGCGTCATGTACCCGACCTGCAGCTTGATCTTGTCGGTTTCGGTGCGGATGTCGTAGCCGAGGCAGGTGCCGGTGCCTTCGTCCGGCGTCAGCAGGCCGCACAGCATGCGAATCGTGGTCGTCTTGCCGGAGCCGTTCGGACCCAGGAAGCCATAGATCGTGCCACGCTTGACCTGCATCGAGAGGTTTCGCACCACCGCACGGCCATCGAATTTTTTTGTGAGGCCATGCACATCGATGGCGATGTCGGCCGCGTTCATTTTGACGGCCCTTGCGGCAAGGTGACGGTCACGGGCTGGCCCACACGGAACTTCTCCGGATGCTCCGGCCGTGCTTCGATCAGGAACACGAGCTTGGCGCGCTCCTCCACGCTGTAGATCACGGGCGGGGTGAATTCGGCGCTGCGTGCGATGAAGCTGATCTTCGCGGTCAGGCCTTTGTCGCAACCATCGCAAGATATTCCCACGACGTCGCCGTATTTGAGCTCTGGCAACACAGCTTGCGGCGCGAAAAACCGGATCTTCAGATTGCCGGGCGGCAGCAAGGCCACGACCGGCCGTCCAGCTGGCACGGTTTCGCCCGGCCGGTAGTAGATCTGTTCGATGGTGCCGTCACCCGGACTGTGGGCGTTGCGGCGGGCAAGCCTCGTCTGTGCCCACTCCAGGTTGGCCTTGGCCTGGCGCAGCGCCGCCTCGGCATCATCATAGGTCCTCTGCGTACCAGCAGCCGACTTCAGCAACTCTTTGGCGCGATCGAAAGCCTGTTGTGCATTTATGACGGCGGTGTTCCGGACGACGACATCCGCTTTCTGCAGATCGTCGTCCACCGTGAACAGCAGGTCGCCTCTCGTGACGTTATCTCCTTCGCGAACTTTCAGCGTTTCGACACGTCCCTGCTCGTCGGGCGAGACAAAAATCAGCTCGGCCTCGACCCAACCCTGCAGAACTCGGTCGGCGCTGTTCTCGCAGCCTGCGAGCGCAAGCGTCACGAAAACGAGAGCCAGACTGGCGAGAGTCCTGTTCATGGCGCTCTCCCCTGCGCGAACAACAGGTCGAGATGCGTCTTCATCATTTTGCGAACGTCGAGCGGCTCAAAGCGTTCGAACAAGCCGTTCCAGACGATGGCGACAAGCCCGGGCGCTGCAATGATCTGCGGAAAGTCCGCGAGTCCTTCCGGCACTTCGCCGCGCGCAGCCGCGCGCCGCAGCAGCGCCCGCACTGCCGCAATGATGCGGGAAAGAACTTCCCGGTAATAGAACTCGGCGAGCTTGGGAAAACGACGCCCCTCTGAAATCATGAGGCGCACGACATCTTTCCGCCGCGTTTCGTAAACCTGACTGACGAACAGGTCGACGATGCGGTTGGCCAGCACCGGCAATGGCACATCGGCCTGCCCCATCGCCTCGATCGTACCGACCAATGGCGTCAGCATTGTCCTGATCAGTTCCTGGAACAGGTTCTCCTTGTCCCGGAAGTAGAGATAGATAGTGCCTTTGGCGACGCCCGCGCGGCGAGCCACGTCCTCGAGGCGGGCGGCTTCGAAGCCGCGGCTCGAAAATTCGTCGAGCGCGGCGGCCAGAATGGCTTCGCGGCGTTCGCCGCTGCGCGCCTTACGTCCGGCGCTGGCCGGCACCGCCACAGCACGCCCGGCACGTTTCCGTCGGCCGGCACGGCTCGCTGCTGATTGTCGAAACCCGGCTACGCGACGCATCGCTACAACCTTTGTTTGTGACTGACCGGTCAGTCATAAATAGAACAAAAGCATCCGGCGCGCAAGGCGCCTGAATTATTCCGATATTGTAATGAGTTAGATCAATGTGGCGGCTATTGCAGCGCGCGCGGTATTGACCGCGACAAGCATCAGCGTGGCCGTGGCGAGCACCAAGGCTATGACCACAAGCGCGCGCATCACCGGGGCATAGACGTGAAGCATCGCCCTTCCCTGCTGTCCCGCTCAGCTAGGAGCGAGTCGGCCAGAGCGATCAATGATTCGAATCTCAGGCGCGCTCAATTTCCGCCTTGACGGCCAGAAGCGACTCGGGAGTGTCCACGTCGGTCAACGCCGCCTCGCCGGCCAACGGCACTTCGACGACCGCTTCGGCATAGTTGCCGATCAGGTGGCGCGCCCCGACATCTCCCTGGATCGCCATCAGGTCGTGAAAGAAGCGGTGCGACCAAACCACCGGATTGCCGCGCCTGCCATCGATGCTCGGCACGACCACAAGCGCGCCGCGCTCCGGATCGAATGCTGCGATCAGCCGGTTGATCAAGGCGGCATCGACTTGCGGCATGTCGCCGAGGCAGACGACCACTGCGTCGGTCTCTTCCGGCACCGCCGCAATGCCGGCCTTGAGGGACGTGCCAAGACCTTCCGCATAATCTGCGTTGTGCACGAAGCGGACCGGCAATCCCTTGAGCACAGCTTCGACTTTTTCGCGCTCGTGGCCGGTCACGACAATGACGGGTTGGGCGTGCGAAGCAACCGCCTGCTCGGCCGCAATGCGCACCAGCGGCTTGCCACCGATCTCGGCGAGCATCTTGTTGACAGCGCCCATGCGCGTCGAACGTCCTGCAGCCAGCACCAATGCAGCGACGCGGCGCCCGGTCTGCGGCGTGTGCTCCTCGCGCGGCTGCGGCCGCGTGACAATTTCCATCAACAGCCCGCCGACGCCCATGCCGGTGACATCCGCACGCGTGACCGGCAATCCGGCGAGGAGCCGCATCAGGATCCAGTCAAAACCATTTTCTTTCGGGCTGCGCGCACAACCGGGAGCACCGAGCACCGGCTGACCTCGCGCCTTGCCGATCAACATCAGGTTTCCCGGATCGACCGGCATGCCGAAGTGCTCAATGTCGCCACCGACCGCTTCGATAGCTGCAGGAATGACGTCGCGGCGGTCGGCTATGGCGGAGGCGCCAAAAACGATGACGAGCTCGGCGCCGGCCTTGAGCAGTTCGTCAATTGCGCGCGCCAACGCGACCTGGTCGTGCGGCACTCTCTTCTCGGTGATGATGGTCGCACCGGCTGGCGCAATGCGCGCGGTGGTGATCTTTAGCGTCTTTTCGATGACTTTTGGAGCAAGACCGGGCAACAGCGTGGACACCACGCCGATCCTGCGCAGCTTGTAGGGCGCAACGCGAACGACCGGCTTCGCTTTCGCAGCCGCGACCACCGCCTGGTCGCGTGCGGCCTTCGCCACCGCAAACGGAATGATCTTCACGGTGGCGATCATTTCGCCTTCGACCACCGGCTTGTAAGCCGGCAGCGTCGCCAACGTGACCGCCTCATCGATGCGGTTGAGCGCGTCGACTGCTTCCCTGTCGACAACCAGAATTCCTGCACTTTCGGCGAACAGATTGCAGCGGCCTGTGAAAGCCCGGTCGGTGCGCACGCCGTCGCCGGTAATCGCCGCCGCGATATCCGCTGCCGCCTGGTCTTCCGAGACGTCGCCTGGATCGAGGCGCGCCACGGTGACTTCGCTCACGCCCGCCGTCTTGAGAGCGGCGACTTCGGCAGGCCCGATGAGTGTTCCTTTCTTGAGGACGAAGTCGCCCTGGCGGATCGAATGCACCGCTGTGCCCCCGACCGCCTCGGCAATGGGGACGGAGCCGAATTTCATGCCGTCTCCGCCTTTTGCCGGAGCACCTGCGTGATCTCGCCCATGATCGCAACCGCGATCTCGGCCGGCGACACCGCATCGATGTCGAGCCCGATAGGCGCGTGGATGCGGGCGATATGCGCATCGCTCAGCCCTTCCTGCTTCAGCCGCTCGACACGCCGGGCGTGAGTCTTCTTGGATCCGAGCGCGCCGATATAGAAACAATCGCGGGCAAGCGCATGCTTGAGCGCCGGATCATCGATTTTCGGATCGTGCGTGAGCGCAACAAAAGCCGTGTAGTGGTCGATGCCAAGCGGCGGCAATGCTACGTCCGGCCATTCGGCAATCACCTTCACGTCGGGAAATCGCTCGATCGATGCAAAGGCGGTGCGCGGATCAACGATTGTCACGTCATAGCCGAGCAGTTGCCCGATCGGCGCGAGCGTCTGACTGATGTGCACCGCACCGGTGATCACCAGCCGCGGCGAAGGTACATAGACTGTCAGAAAAAACCGTCCTTGCGGCGTCTCTTCCATGCCGCTCTTGGCCATCCGCAGGCGCTTATCGAGGACCGCTTTCAAAGGATCCTTGGCCACCACACCGGCTTTGACCAAACGTTGCTCGCCGCTCGCGACGTCGGTGACAAGCACGGCTGCGCGCCGTGCCGCGCGCTCCGCATTCAGCGCATGCAGGACGTCGAGCTTCACGTCAGCCTACTTTCTCCACGTAAACGCGGATGGTGCCGCCGCAGGACAAGCCTACCTTCCAGGCTGTTTCATCGGCGACACCGAATTCGAGCATTTTCGGCTTGCCGCTCTCAATCACGTCCATCGCTTCGGTCACCACGGCGCCTTCGACGCAGCCGCCGGATACCGATCCGAGGAAGTTACCCTCGTTGTCGATGACGAGGTTCGAGCCGACCGGTCGCGGCGCCGACCCCCAGGTCTCCACGACCGTTGCGAGCGCGACCTCGCGCCCATTTTTGCGCCACTCTTCAGCAGCCTTGAGAATGTCTTCATCGCGCGAAAGCATCGATATCCTCCGTCACGCGACCTGCTTCAGCAGGTCTTTCGGATTGTAACCTTTTGCCGGCGCTCCGGATAAGGCGCGCACAAGTTCTTTCATCGAGTCCAGATTGTGAATCGGCCGCAACTCATCAACGTGTGGCAGCATGGTTTGCACACCTTTGGCGCGGGCTTCGAAGGCATGAAAACGGAGCAACGGATTCAGCCATATCAGCCGCTTGCACGATCGATGAAGCCTATCGACCTCGAAAGCGAGGGTGTCGTCGGCGTCCCGTTCGAGTCCATCGGTGATCAGGAGCACCACGGCGCCCTGCCCCAATACACGGCGCGCCCATTGCTTGTTGAATATCCGCAGGGATGAGGCAATTCGGGTGCCGCCCGACCAGTCGGCCACATTGGCCGAGCATGCGGCGAGTGCC
>DASSYU010000076.1:0-3524 GCA_035703125.1 Pseudolabrys sp.
CGTCCGCCGCAACGGTTATGCGATCGATCGCGAAGAATATCTGCCGGGCGTCATTTGCGTCGGTGCGGCGATCCGCGACCAGGCCGGCACCGTGATCGGAGCGATCAGCGCTTCGACTCCGACAATGCGCGCAAGCGACGAACACATTGCGCTCATGCGGGAACAGATCACGGCGGCGACTCGAGGACTGTCGGCCGAATTCGGCGAGCCCGGATCGCAAAACGGCGAACGGCCGCATGCCGTCGCTAACTAGATTGCGCAAAGCATAAAATTCTTATCGGAGGAAATATGTACGCACCGACTGGGGTGAAGACCAACCACAACGAATTTCCAATTCCGGACACGCAGCGCGCCTGGGTGCTTGGCGAACCTGGACAGCTCAGCATTGTCAACAAGCCGGTGCCCGTCCCGAAGAAGGCGGAAGTCCTCGTTCGCATCGACGCGGTCGCGATTTGCGCGACGGATCTCGAGATCATCTATCACGGGCCGCCGGCGTCGATTCGGGGCGGACTGCCGTTCAACAAAAACTTCACGCCCGGTCATGAATATATGGGCACGGTCGTGGCGCTCGGGCCCGGCGTCGATGAGTACAACATCGGCCAGCGGGTTGCGGTCGAGATTCATGCCGGCTGCGGCCAGTGCAAGCGATGTCGCGAGGGCATGTACACTTCCTGCCATAACTACGGCCTCAATTACGGTGACGTCGACAAAGGGCACCGCGCCAACGGCTTCACCACCGATGGCGGCTTCTGCGAATACCAGGTCAACAACATCAACACGCTGGTCTCGCTGCGGGATGACATGTCGGACGAAGAGGGTACGCTCGTCGTTACCGCCGGCACCGCGATGTATGCGCTTACCGAGCTCGGTGGTCTCGTTGCAGGCGAAAGCGTCTGCGTCACCGGCCCGGGCCCGATTGGCCTGATGGCCGTGGCGGTCGCGAAGGCACTTGGCGCGCAGCCGGTGATCCTCACCGGCACCCGCGACAACCGCCTGAAAATAGGGCTCGAACTCGGTGCCGACCACGTCGTCAACATCCGCAAGGCGCCCGACGTCGTGGCCGAGGTGAAGAAGCTCAACGGTGGCAAGGGCGTCGACTACGTGGTCGAATGCTCGGCCGCCACCAGTGCCGTCAACGACGCGGTTCGCATGGTCAATCGTGGCGGCCGCGTCTGCCTCGCGGCCTTTGCGCACGAGGAAGTTCCGGTCGACGTCGCGCACATCGTGCGCAACAACATCTACGTCTATGGCATTCGGGGCGAGGGCAAGAGCGCGACGCACCGCGCCGAGGCTTATATGCGCCAGAAGCGCTTCGACGCGACCAAGATCCACACCCACACGTTTCCGCTCGAGGAGCTTCCGACCGCGATCCGCTATGCCAAGGATCGCGTGGAGGACGCCATCAAAGTCGTTGTGAAGGCCAAGATGGGCGCTGCCCAGAAGGAAGCTGCCGAGTGACGCTTCAACCCTTCCGCACGCGGAAGGGACTACGAGGGGCGCGATGCTGACGTGCGAGGAATACATAAGCCCGGCCTCGCTGGCTGAGGCCTTTGCTGCGATGAAGGGCAATCGCGGCCGTTATCGCATCGTCGCAGGCGCGACGGACACGCTGCCCTGGGCACGCGAGGGCAGAGCCGGGGACGTGCATATTCCCGTGCTGATCGACGTTGCAAGGATTCCCGAGCTCTGTGAAATTTCGGTCGGCGACAAGCGGGTGCGGCTCGGCGCTGCAACGCCGATCCAACGCTTTCTCGATGACCCCGCACTTGGCCGCGTCTTGCCGGCGATGCCGCGCTGTGCCGTTTGGTTCGCCGACGATCAGATTCGCGCGCAGGCAACTGTCGGCGGCAACATCGTGAATGCGTCTCCTGCCGCCGACGCAACGCCCTGCCTGATCGCGCACGAGGCCGTCGTCGAGCTTGTTTCCGCGCGCGGCAAACGCACGATGCCGCTCAAGAATTTTGTCACCGGTCCGAACGGGACGGCGCTGGCCGACGGCGAATTGCTGACTGCCATCGAATGCGACGCACTGCCGGCGCATGGAGGAAGTTTCGAGAAAGTCGGTCATCGCCGTTCGCTCGTCATTTCGTTGGTGTGCCTTGCTGCGCTGATCAAGCTCGATCGGCACGGCAGCAGGATCGAAGATGTGCGGCTCGCGATCGCCGGCATCGGACCGAAGCCGCTGCGGTTGACCGAGGTCGAAAATTTTCTGCGTGGCCCGCTGAGCGCGGAGCGCCTGGATGCAGCGGCGCACATGCCTGTGTCGCTGGTCGCGTCACGCACCCGCCAGGAATACCGGCGCGATGTGGTGCGCGGCTTCATGCTGCGCGGCCTGATCAATGCGGCACGGCGCGCAGGCGCCGATCCTGGCGCGCTGGCGCCCGAGCTGGAGGCTGCCTATGCCTGACCTTCAGTTCACGGCCACGATCAACGGCCGGAAGATCGCGCGCAACGCAAAACCGCACCAGCGGCTCCTCGACTTCATCCGCGACGACCTCAACCTCACGGGCAACAAGGAAGGTTGCGGCGCGGGTGAATGCGGCACTTGTTCGGTGTTCGTGAATGGCGTCCTGATGAAATCGTGCCTGATGCCGCTTGCCAAAGCGCAGGGCGCTACCATCGAGACCGTGGAAGCGCTTGCGAAGACCGGCGAACTGAGCGTTCTGCAGAAGGCCTTTCACAAGACGGGCGCGAGCCAGTGCGGGTACTGCATTCCCGGCATGGTGATGGCGGCGACCGCAGCATTGCGCACCAATCCATTCGCCGACCGCGAGGAAATCAAGGAGCGCCTTGGCGGCAATATCTGCCGCTGCACGGGCTATCAGAAGATATTCGACGCCGTCGAGCTGGCGCGCGACGTGCAGAACGGCCGTCTGCCGGCAAATGCGCTGCTCGAAGACGAAGCCAAGGAAGGCGACTTCATCGGCAAGGATGTCCGGCGCATCGACACACCGAGCAAGGTTTCGGGCCGGCTCAAATATGCCGGCGACATGACAATGCCCGGCATGCTGCACGTGCAGGTGCTCCGCTCGCCGCACGCGCACGCGCGCATCGTCTCGATCGACACATCGGCCGCGGAGGCCATGGACGGTGTCGAAGGTGTCATCACCTGTGCCGATGTGCCGGGTGAGGACGGTTTTGGCGTCTTCGTCAACGACCAGCCGGTCATGGCACGCGACAAGGTGCGCTATGTCGGCGAAGCGGTCGCCGCGGTCGCCGCCGAGAGTGCTCTTGTCGCCAAGCGTGCGCTATCGGTCATCAAGGTCGAATACCAGCCATTGCCCGCCGTCTTCGATCCGGACGAAGCGATGCGGCCGGGCGCGCCGGTCTTGCACGACTACGCGCCCGACAATCTCACCACACACATCCCGATCCGCGTCGGTGATGTCGAAAAGGGCTTCGCCGAAAGCGACCTGGTCGTCGAGGAAACCTACGCGACGCAACCGATCGAGCACGCCTACCTCGAGCCTGAGGCCGGCCTTGCCTACGTCGATCACGACGGCGTCGTGACGATCGTATCGCCC
>DASSYU010000093.1:0-6916 GCA_035703125.1 Pseudolabrys sp.
TTTCCCAGGCAGCCGCAAGGGCGAGGATTGAAAAGATGTGGGCAAAACCCCACAGCAGACGGTAAGCGAACCGTGCGGTCCTCTCCGGCAGGCCATCCGGTACGACACCCGGCGTCGCTGGGACTAGTCGCGCCATGCCAGTGTCCGTTTCGTTATGAGCAAATAAAGCCGATCGGCCGCGAATCCAAGAAAGGCCACAGTGAGCACGACCGCATACATCGCATCATACGACCCGTTGGCGCCGAGAGAGCCGATCAAGTGGCCAAAGCCTTTTTGCGCGACGATGAGCTCGGATGACACCAACAAGATGAAGGAAAGCGCGAGCGCTGTCCGAATTCCATTGAGCAATTCGGGCATCGCGCTTGGGACCACGACGTCCCACAACATGCGCAGCCGGCTGGCGCCCATGCTGCGCGCCGACCAGACCAGCGCCTGTTCGCTCGATCGCGCCCCATTGAATGCACCGATGGTCACCGGGAGCATGCAACCCAGAAAAATCAGCAGGATTTTCGATCCATCGCCAAATCCAAGCCAGATGACGGTGACCGGTATCAGGGCCGATTTCGGCAGCGGATAGAAAACTTCGACGAGCGGGGCAACCAGCACGTTCACCGGCTTCCACCAGGCCATGGCGATGCCGATCGTGCCGCCGAACAGGATTGCCAGACCCAAACCGGCGCCGGCGCGATAGAGCGAAGATGCGCCATTGCTGATGAGCTCGCCGTCCTTGATCATTGCAAGCCCGGCCCACGCCACGTCCGATAGCGGTGGCAGGGCGCTCGTCGATACCAGTTCGAGACGCGCCACGACCTCCCAGGCGATTGCAAGCAGAAGCAAGGGAAGATAGCGGATCAGGGACTGCTTCATGACCGCTTGCCCTGCGCCTTGATCGCCTCTTCCTTCACCAGATTCCAGGTCTCGTCGACCTTCTCGACGAAGAACTTGTTCTTGAAGATATCAGGATCGTTCTTGTCGAACTTGGTGTCGACGATTGTCTTGATGCGGCCCGGACGCGCCGACATCACCGCGACGCGGTCGGCAAGATAGACGGCCTCCTGCACGTCGTGCGTGACGAAGATGACGGTCTTTGGCGTGCGCTGCCAGATGCGCAGCAGCTCGCTCTGCATCAGGCCGCGCGTCTGCGCGTCGAGCGCGCCGAACGGTTCATCCATCAAAAGGATCTTCGGGTCGATGGCGAGCGTCCTTGCGATTGCCGTGCGCTGCTTCATTCCACCTGAGAGTTGCGAAGGATAGCTGTCCTCGAAGCCGGCGAGCCCGACGAGCTCGATGAAGTCCATGACCCGTTTTTCCCGCTCCTCTTTCGGCATTCCCTGCCGTTCGAGACCGTAGAGAATATTTCCCCGCACGGTCTTCCACGGAAACAGTGCGAAGTGCTGAAAGACGATGCCGCGATCCGGCCCCGGCCCGGCGACATTCTGGCCGTCAATCAAAATCGCGCCGGTTTCGACCGGTAAAAATCCGCCAATGAGATAGAGCAAGGTGGATTTGCCGCAGCCAGATGGCCCGAGCAGCGCGACGAACTCGCGATTGGCGACCTCAAGCGAAACCTGGTCAAGCGCCAGCACTTCGCGCCCGCGCGGCGGACGATAGAGATGATTGACCCGGTCGATGATGATCTGTGCTGCGGCTGCCATGGCGGAAGGAAGCGTCCCTAACCGGCACAATCTGTCAAGCACCGTTCACTCTGGCTCGATGCCGACGATGTCCTATAATGCGGGGCCTCGGACTTTCAGCGCTTTCAAGAGGAAATAGCAGTGGCCAACACGCTTCTCGAAGCCCGCCGGGAGCTCGCGCTTGCAAACCGTATTGTCGCCAATGAGGGCGTTATCGATGCCTTCGGCCATGTCAGCATGCGACATCCGGACAATCCAAGGCGCTATTTGCTGTCGCGCTCACGCGCGCCCGAGCTGGTGACGCCGGACGACTTCATTGAATATGACCTGGACTCGCAGCCGGAGCGCGATCCGGGCGTTGGGCAATATTCCGAGCGGGTGATCCACGGCGAAATCTACAAGGCGCGCCCGGACGTGAACTCGGTGTGTCACCACCATTGTCAGGCATTCATGCCGCTGCTTGCGACTGGTACCGACTACATGCCGATTTTCCACCTCGGCTCGGTTGGCGGCATCAGGCCGCCGTTCTGGGATCAGCGCGACGAGTTCGGCGACACTAATATGCTGGTGATAAAGCCGGAGGAGGGCGCTTCGCTGGCGCGCGCACTCGGCAAGCACTGGATGGTGCTGATGATGCGCCACGGGGTCACTGTCGCCGGCACCACCGTGCGCGATTGCGTTTTCCGCTCGGTCTACTCGGCACGAAATGCCGCGTATCAGGTCATGGCGATGACGATCGGCTCCGACATTGCCACGCTTTCACCGGGCGAGGTGATGTTGGCGGGACAGATCAGCTCCAAGACCACCGGCCTCACACGCTCGTGGGAATATTGGTCGATGCGGGTCGCCAAGGCCGGCGGCTTTGGGGCTGCTCCTGAGCGTAGATCGAGCCAAAAGCGCCGGGCCGCGCCCGCCAAAAAGTCGGCGCCAAAGCGAAGCCGTAAGAAGCGGCGCTGACATTGCGCTTTTCTGCGGCCACAAGCCGGTGTTGAATGCCGCCCATAAGGGGGCATACGTTAACAAGCAAAAGCACCATGGGAGGAAACGCATGAAAGCCTTAACGACAATAGGCGGCATGCTCGGGATTGCGGTCGCGCTGGCCGTCGCCCCCGCTGAGGCTGAGGACCATCTGAAGGTAGCCATCGGCCAAATCAACAACTGGGAAAATCAGGCGCCGACGCTCGGCCAGGATGCCGGCATCTTCAAGAAGCACGGGCTGGTGCTCGAGAATGTCGGCACGCAAGGGGCAGGTGAGACCATCCAGGCGGTGATTTCGGGCTCCGCCGATATCGGCGCCGGCGTCGGCGTAGCCGGCGTGATGCGCGCATTCTCGAAAGGCGCACCGGTGCGCATCCTGGCGCCCATGTTCACGGGGACCGGCGACCTGTACTGGTATGTAAAAGCGGACTCGAAAATTCAGAGCCTGAAAGACGCGACTGCGGAAAACACGATCGCCTACTCCACCAATGGCTCAAGCTCGAACAACATCGTCGTTGCATTCGTCAGCGAGCTCGGCGCCAAGGCCAAGCCGACGGCAACGGGCGGTCCGCCGGGGACGCTTACCGCCGTGATGTCCGGCCAGGTCGACATCGGCTGGGCGGCGCCGCCGTTCGGACTCCAGGAAATCAAGGAAGGGAAGATCCGCATTGTGGCGCGTGGCAGCGACGTGCCGTCGCTGCGGGGCCAGACAGTCCGTACGCTGATCGTCAATGAGAACTCGCTGAAGACCAAGCGTGACGCGATCATGCGCTTTATGGATGCGTACCGGGAGTCGGTTGACTGGATGTATTCCGATCCGAAGGCGGTCGAGATGTATTCGGCCAAGATTCACCGCCCCGTGGATCTGCTCAAGGAATCGATGGCGAAATTCCAGCCGAAGGAAGCGCTGCAGAGCGATAAGTTCGCTGATCTCGACGGCGCGATCGCCGACGCGGTGAAGTTGAAATTCCTGGAGAAGCCGCTGACCAAGGAACAGATCGCGGAATTGCTTCAGATTCCGCCGCGCAAAAAATAGAATTTCCGGCGCGAATTGAAATCGGGCCGCTGCTTGCGCAGCGGCCCGTGCGTTTACACTGAATTACGTATTACGCCTTTTTCTTCTTTGCCTTTTTCTTGCCGCCGGCCGCCTTGGCGGCTTTGCATGCACCCGGCTTGGCGGCTTTCGCACCGTCCTTCGCGGCCCAGCAGGCATTGTGATAGGTGAACTTCTGGTCGCCCTTGGTTGCGCACACCTGAGCCGGCGGTCCGGCGCACACGACCTGCGGCGGCGGCGGCGGCGGCGCAGCTGCCGCCTTCTTCTTCTTTGCGGCTTCGCTGGGCACGGCCGAGCCAATCACAAACGCGACGGCAGCCGCCGCAACGAACGTGGCATATGCAAGATTTTTGAGTTTCATCAATTCCTCCCCACCAGTTTTTTGGACGAAACATAGTAGAAGGTGGCGCGCCACGATGACAAGAAATTTAAGCTGAAGCGGCCGCCCCCAAACCTGAACGTGCATTCATGTGGACGGGGGGTCAATGCCTGTTTTTAGCTGCTGCGTTTATCGCGCCAAGGATGGCGGCGCATCCGGATTTCAAGGCGGCGCGTACCGTCTCAAGCTTGCCGATCGCGCCCATCTCACGCTGGCGCGCGACGGTCGATTCCACCATCAGAGGGTCGAGCCCCAGTTCGCGCAGGGTCGCGGCGGACTCCTCCATTTCGGCCGCCCGCCGGGCGCCGTGGCTGGCCATGCGCTCAAGGTTGTAATCGGCGATTTGTCCCCAATCGAGCGTCGGGTAGTTGTTCTTCAAAGACGTCGTCACTTCGTCCAAAACCCCCGCACGCGCCGCGGCCAGGAAGCATTCCAGCGTCAGCGCCTCGATGCCTTTGATCATAACGCTGCGGATCATCTTGATGGCCGCCGCCGCGCCGGTTTCGGGGCCAACCACCGACGGCTGCATCTCGAGCTCCCGCAATAAAGGCGAGACTTCCTCCGCATGCGGGCCGGCGATCAGGAGAGGCGTCCGGTGCCGGGCAGGGTGAATAGCGGCAACCACCGCAACGTCGACGTAGCGGGCCCGCTCGCCTAGGAGTTTGGCGGTTTCCTGCTTGCGGCCGGGAGAAACCGAATTGATATCGAGATAGTAGGGATTGTTGATCAGGTGCGGGGCAACGGAACGCGCAGCGTCCACGCTCGATGCGGCCGTGACGGCAGATATGACAAGGTCCGCCTCGCGCACGGCGTCGGCGGCTGAGGCGGCCGCACGCACCCCGATCGCTTCGCCGGCGGCTTTGAGAGGTGCGCCGGCCTGTTCTGGAAACAGGATGTCCCAGGCCGCGATACGTTCAACGCCGGCATCCCTGAGGCCGGAGGCAATTGCCTGGCCTGCTTCACCGAAACCGATAAAGGAAATTCGCGAGGTGTTGCGACGATTCATGACGCAAGCTCACTCAGGAGTCCGGCACGCCGGGAACGGGTGGCGTGCCCTTGGTGTGGAACGATTTGATCGTCTGCAGGCCCCAGGCCTGACCCTTCTTTCGTTCCGCTTCGGTCCAGGTGACCGGCTTCCAGTCGGGGGCGAGCACGAGCCGCGCGCCTGCGCATGAGACTTCGACCCGGTTGCCGCCCGGTTCATACACGTACAGGAAAAAGGTCTGCTGGATTGCATGCTTGTGCGGCCCGGTTTCGATGTAGACGCCATTCTCCAGGAAGATGTCAGCAGCCCGCAGCACATCCTCGCGCGCATCCAGCGCGAACGTGACGTGGTGGAGGCGCCCTTTCGTGCCGGTGTGGTCGCGCGTGTAGGCGAAGTCGTAGCTCTTGTTCGTTGCCGTCATCCACATGCCGGCTTCCGTGCCGTCGTCGAGGACGATCTGCTCGGTCAGCATGAAGCCAAGATAGTTCTGGAAGAATTCGCGGTTGGCCTTGATGTCCACCGCGAGGCCATTGAAGTGGTCGATGCGCCGCACGTTGATCCCGCGCGCCGGAAACTTCTGCGCCTGATTCTTGAGAGCAGGCTGTAACTCGCGCGGCGCCTCGTACCATTCGGTGTCGTAGTAGATTTCGAATCGGTGGCCGTCCGGATCCTTAAAGACGAACGTCTTGCCGTGGCCGAGATCCCCGTCCGTCCATCCGATGTCAAAACCAGAGCCCTTGAGCGCAGCAGCGCGGCGTTCGAGCGCTTGCGGTGAGCGGGTGCGGAAGGCGGCATGGCCGAGACCGGAGGTATTCGAGTCGGTGAGCTTGAGCGAATAGCGCTCATAGTCGTCCCAGCCGCGCAGATAGACGCTGCCGTCTTTTTCCCCGCTTTGCGTCATCCCCATGATGTCGATGAAAAACCGGCGGCTTTCCTCGAATTTCGGCGTCAGCAACTCGACATGGCCGAGATGTGCAATGTCGTGGATCGGTTCAGGCTGCATGGTTGAGGTCTTCTTGTGTTGCCGTCGCTAAACTCAATTCTGCCCAAGCGCTCGCGTGAAGGCCAGCACCAGGTTATTGGCCGGCATCGGTGAAATCTCTGCCTCCGTCAAGCCGGCGGATTTGGCGAGTCCGTTCAGGTCCGACACGTCGCGCACGCCCCATTCGGGATTCTCCGCCCGCAGGCTGGCATCGAACGCCGCATTGCTTGGCGATATATGCGCGCCGTCCCGCCGGAATGGACCGTATACAAACAGGCGGCCATGCTTTCGCAGGAGTCGGTTCGCTCCTGCAAACAGATTCTTTGACACGCGCCAGGGCGAGATGTGCAGGACATTGATGCACAACATCGCTGTGAGCGGCGCATTGCGGTCGGCGCCGCCGGTCCAACTCCAATCAGGGTCGCTGAGATCGATGCACTGGGGTGGACGCAGGTTTGCGGCGCCAGAATATGTGCGCCATGCGGCGATGCTCTTGAGGTGAGTGTCGTAGATGTCGCTGGTCCACCACGTAATTCCAGATGCACGCGGGGCGAATGCAGCGGCGTGCTGGCCGGTGCCGCTGCCGATTTCCAGAAGGTTGCCGCTTTGTGTCGCCAGAAAGCCGCCAATGGCTGACCAGATCGCCTCGTGGTTGCGATGAAAAGCGGGCGCATCCAGCCTGCCGTCGGGCTGCGCCGGCCTGGTGGTTTTACCGTACTCGCTGACGAATTGCGCCATGATGGCTGCCGGTCACCGTTCCGGTAGGTGCCTTAACCCTTGCGTTAGCTATCGGTCAAAGGTTGCGCGATCAGGCGGGATTAAGGTGCCAAGCTTCGTTGTTTTTGCACACACAATGGGGCAAAATCCCCACTTTCACGCCATTTGCGCGCGAACAACAAAAATC
>DASSYU010000139.1:0-16289 GCA_035703125.1 Pseudolabrys sp.
GCACAGCCTTCCGCCGACGCCACAACCTTCGCACCTTTCGTCGTTCATCCGCTTGCGCAAATCAATTTTGACGCGCAGATCCCCAAGAAAGGTGACCAGCGCCAAATGGAGAACTGGCAGCGCATCGGCACCTACGCAGCCGGACTTGCCCTCGATTCCGCAGGCGTGAAAGGCAACATCGATATTCTCTCGCGTATGGACATGATCGTTGCTGCCGGCGGCGGCGAGCGCGACCTGACCGTCGACTCGAACATCGTCACAGGCATCAAGCACGCAGCGAATCCCGCCGCTTTTCTCAATGAGCGCCTGATGAGCGACCTGCGGCCAACTTTGTTCCTGGCCCAACTATCCAACCTCCTCGCCGGAAACATCTCCATCGTTCATGGCGTGACCGGTTCTTCCCGAACGTTTATGGGCGAAGAGTCCGCCGGTATAGACGCAGTGCGAATTGCGCACGCACGTATCGGCGCCGGTCAGAGCGACATTGCTCTGGTCGGCGGATCGTACAATGGGGAACGTCCGGATCTGCTGATGCTATATGAATTCGCCGACCTTGCGCTGAAGCATAAATATGCTCCAGTTTGGCAACGCGGGAGCGGGAACGGCGGTTTCGCATTGGCGTCGCTCGGCGCATTCTTGGTCATAGAAGCGCGCGAGCACGCTGAAAAAAGAGGCGTGAAATCGCTAGGACGCCTGGCCTCCGTCGTCTCAGACCGCGCCAACCGAAAACCGGGGACGATAACGCAGTCGCTGGCGCGGCTTTGGGACAGCCTAAAGGGCGTGATCGACGCAAACCACACAGCTATTCTGTCCGGCGCGACAGGCGCCAACCCGGCGACGGCGGAAGAACGCGCTTTCCTCGAAGCGCATAGCGATCTTGCCGTTCGCGCCACGGGTTCATATCTCGGCCATGGGTTGGAGCCGCAATTCGCCATGAACATCGCACTCGCCACGATCGCACTCGACCATGGTAGGCTGTTCCCGCCTTGTGACTCGACCGGCCTGGAGCGGCCGATGAACAGTGAGTTGAGGCAAGTGGTCGTCACCGGCGTGGGTCATTGGCGCGGCGAAGGTCTCGCCCTCGTAGAACCGATCGGTTGAGGAGAAAAACGATGGCTGCGGGTAGGGACAAGAGGGGACGACCCATTGTGGTCGTGACCGGACTTGGCGTGGTGACTTCGCTCGGGGCAGGCAAGAGCGATAACTGGGCCAAACTTACCGGCGGTGAATCCGGCATCAAGACGATTACTCGCTTTCCCACCGATGGTCTAAAGACCAGAATCGCCGGGACCGTCGACTACCTGCCGCCGCAGGACACCGCAGCCGCATTGACCGAATCCATCGCCAACCTTGCCGCCGAAGAGGCCGTCTCGCAGTCCGGATTGGGCCCGGCCGGAAGCTTCCCCGGCCCTCTTTTTCTCGCCGTCCCACCGATCGAGATGGAATGGCCACAGCGGCTCGAAATCGGCGCGAAGTCCGGCGCCAATGAAAACGTCACCTACGCTGATATGCTGCGGGTAAGCGCGAAATTCCCCGACTATCATCGCCGCTTTCTGCTCGGATCCGTCGCCGACAATCTGGCCGAAAAATTCGGCACGCTGGGCTCGCCAATCTCGCTTTCGACGGCCTGCGCATCGGGCGCAACGGCAATTCAGCTTGGTGTCGAAGCTATCCGTCGTGGCGAAACAAGTGCTGCGCTGTGCATCGGCACAGATGGCTCCATTAATCCCGAAGCCGTGATCCGCTTTTCCCTTCTTTCAGCCCTTTCGACCAGCAACGACGTTCCGCACGCTGCAGCCAAGCCTTTTTCTAAGAACCGCGACGGCTTCGTTATGGCCGAGGGCGCCGGCGCGCTGGTCCTCGAAAGCTACGAGGCGGCAATGGCGCGTGGCGCGAAGATTCTGGGTGTCCTGGAGGGTTGCGGTGAGATGACTGATGCGTTCCACCGCACCCGCTCCAGCCCGGATGGAAAGCCTATTATTGGCTGCATTGCCAATGCCATCGCCGATGCCGGTCTCACGCCAAACGATATCGATTACATCAATGCCCACGGAACGAGCACGCCGGAAAACGACAAAATGGAATATCTCGGCTGCGCGACCGTGTTCGGCGATAGGATAAAGAGCCTGCCGATCTCCTCCAACAAGTCGATGATCGGCCATACGCTGTCAGCCGCCGGCGCGGTAGAGGCGGTGTTTACGCTTCTCACTTTGCAAAGCCAGCGCATCCCGCCGACCATCAACTATACCGTGCCCGACCCGGCAATTCCGCTCGACGTCGTGCCCAACACGGCCCGCGACGCCAAGGTTCGCCATGCGATATCGAACTCATTCGGATTTGGCGGGCAGAATGTTTCGCTGGTCATGGGGCTTGAGCCGGCCTAGCGCCGGTCATGCCGGACCGCCATGCGTGCGCTAAATCTGATTGCTGATCGTAAACTTGAACTTGCCGATGTCCCGCCGCCTCCGCCGCCGGGCGACGGCGAGGTGCAAATCCGCATCAAGGCGGTAGCGCTCAACCATCTCGATCTATGGGGCTTCCGGGGGATGGCATTTGCCAAACGGCAGCTGCCTTTGGTCGTTGGCGCCGAGGCTTCGGGCGAAATTGCCGCGCTGGGCGCCGGCAGCACGAATTTCAAGGTCGGCGACAAGGTGGTGATGTACGGGGCCATGACATGCGGCCACTGCGCCGCCTGCCGCGAAGGACGCGACAATCTTTGCGAGAATGTCGCCGGCATCATGGGATTCCACATCGACGGATTTGCGCGGGATTTGATCAATTTGCCGGCCCGGCTCGTCATTCCGGTGCCCGACGGCGTGTCCTTACGCGACGCAGCCTGCGCACCGATTGCATTCGGTACCGTCGAGCACATGTTGTTCGACAACGCCAAGCTTAAGCCTGGAGAAACAATTCTGGTGCATGCAGGCGGTTCGGGCATCGGTTCGGTCGCCATCAAGATGGCCAAGGCGCTTGGCTGCACCGTGATCACTACTGTGGGCGACGACTCAAAGGCCGAGAAAGCCAAGGCCCTCGGCGCCGATCACGTGATCAATTACAAGACTGAACGCTTTGAGGGCGTCACCCGCAAACTGACCGGGAAAAAGGGCGTCGACGTTGTTTTCGAGCACGTCGGCGGTGAAGGCTTCAACGGCTCCCTGCTCTGCCTGAAGCGCGGCGGACGTCTTGTGACCTGCGGTTCCACCGCAGGTCAGACCGTGACAATCAACCTGATGCAGCTGTTTCAGCAGCAGTACAAGATTCTTGGTTCCTTTGGCGCTTCCATGCGCAACATACGCGATAGTCTGTCGAAAATCGCTGCCGGGATGGCCCCGATCATCGATACCGAATTTGAATTGGCAGATTTTGAGCGCGGCCTGGCGCGCCTGGAAAGCCGCCAGGTATTCGGCAAAGTCATTGTGAAGTTTTGAGGCGTCAGCGATGAGGCGGACAGTCCGGCGCCTGAAGCGCGCAACCAAGCACGCCGCCAATTCTGCGATCGGCGCCGTCACGATCGGCCTTCTAAAACTGTTGCGACAGACCAACCCCGACACAATGGGAAATATCGTTGGCCGGTTCATGCGAACCGTCGGACCGTTGTTACCCGAAAATCGGATCGGCCGCGCCAATTTGACCGCGGCATTCCCGGAAAAGTCCACGACCGAGATCGATGCGATCCTGCGCGATGTTTGGGACAATCTCGGCCGTATAGCCGTTGAATTTGCCCACCTCGATCGCCTCTCGGATTTTGACCCCTGGCATCCGGAACGCGCCAAAAGGATCGAGGTGCGCCCGTTCGATCTTGACCGACTCCTCAAAATTCTGGAGCAGCGACGGCCCGCGATCGTCTTCGCCGCACACTTCGGAAACTGGGAACTGCCGGCGGTCTGCGCGGCGGCATGCAAGGTCGACACGGCGGTTCTTTATCGGCGGCCGAACAACCCCGCGATCGACAAATGGCTGCACGACACGCGAGCCGCGGCGATGGGCACGCTAATCCCGACCGGTCTCGACGCCCCGATGAAGCTGGCAAACGCGCTCGAACGCGGTACTCACGTCGGCATGCTGGTCGACCAGTACTACAGCCGCGGGGTGGATGTGACTTTCTTTGGCCGGCGCACCAAGGCCAATCCCCTCCTCGCGAGGCTCGCCCGGCATTTTGATTGCCCGATTTACGGCCTGCGGGTAGTGCGTCTGCCTGGCCATCGGTTTCGTGCCGAGCTGACCGAGCAGGTACAGCCCGTCCGCGATGCGGACGGCAAGGTCGATATCGCCGGGACAACGCAAGCCATCATGTCAGTGATCGAAGGATGGATTCGCGAATATCCGGAGCAGTGGCTGTGGCTGCACCGGCGCTGGCGGCCGGAAGATCAGGAGCCGGTCAACGGCCAGTCTTGATTTTAGTCCATAGCCGATTGATCAGCCGCTGCGTTTTTTGATCGCGCGCACCCACCGTGTAGAGACGGCTCATGGTCGAAGCGTCCGGATAGACGCTTTTGTCGTCGAGTATCGATCGATCGATGAATTTCTGGCTGGCAAGATTGCCGTTGGCGTAGGCGACAAGATCGCTGTTCAGCGCCGCAACTTCCGGCCTGAGCAGGTAGTCAATGAAAGCGTGCGCTTCGGCGACGTGTGTGGCGTCTTTCGGAACCGCGAGATTGTCGAAGAACATCTGCGCGCCTTCCTTCGGAATTGAATAGCCGACCTCAACGCCGTTCTTTGCAGCAGCTGCGCGTTTCTGTGCCTGTTTGATGTCACCCGACCAACCGACCACCAGGCAGATTTCTCCGCTGGCGAGCGCATTCAGATATTCTGACGAATGAAATTTCCGGACCAGAGGACGAATTTTTGCGAGCAGCTCCCCTGCTCTTTCCAGATCCTTCGGATCATTCGAATCCGGGTTCAAACCGAGAAAATGCAAGGCCGCTGGGATGATATCATCGACAGAATCCAGCATGTGGATGCCGCAGTCCCGGAATTTTGCGAGATTGTCTGGCTTAAAGACGATGTCCCAACTGTCGATTTTTGCGTCCGGACCGAAGCGATCGCGCACTGACTTTGCATTGAACCCGATGCCGGTCGTGCCCCACATGTAATTGACGGCGTACTGATTGCCGGGATCGTAAGCCGCGAGACGGCTTGCGACCTCTGGCCAGATATTTCCGAGATTCTTAAGTTTGTTCTTGTCGAGCTTCTGGAAGACGCCAGCCTTGATCTGCCGCTCGAGGAAGTATCCGGTCGGGACGACGACATCGTAACCCGATCTTCCGGCGAGAAGTTTTGTTTCAAGTGTCTCATTGGCGTCAAAGGTGTCGTATTGCACCTTTATGCCGGTTTCCTTCGTGAAGTTCTCGATGACCTTCGGATCGATATAGTCCGACCAATTGTAGACATTGACCATGCGCGCGCTCTGCGCCGAGGCCGAATTGCTTGCAGCAGCGCCTGCCACAAAGGCCAAGGCCGCTGTCGCGAATACGCGGAAAATAGAAGGCATCGATAGATCGTTCAGGTCTTCGTGGGTAGGCCCGCTGCTTTCCATGCGATGATACCGCCCGCAAGATGGGCAGAATACGGATAACCCGCGTCCTGCGCAGCAACAGACGCGGTGATAGAACGGCGGCCTGAGCGGCAGGCAAACACGACCTGCTTGCCCTGCGGATCGGGGATTGCGGTCGGATCGAAGCATGACAGCGGAACGATTACCGCGTCGGGGTAACTTTCGACCGACGTTTCATTCGGCTCGCGCACGTCGACCAGCAAGATACGGCCCTCGCGCAGCCCTGCCGCCACCTCTTCGGGTGTGAGATTTGTAACCTCGTCGGCGCGGGGCATTTCGTCGGCCATGCCGAAACTCCGTCACTCTGGATTTTTCGAGTTTTAGCCGGAATCGCGGCGCGCCGACCAGTCTTATTTGATCCGTCCTGGCTAGATTGTGACCTGTGTACCGACCTCGACCACGCGGCCGGTCGGTATCTGGAAATAGTCGGTTGCATCGTTCGCTACGCGCGTGAGGCCGATAAACAGACGATCCTGCCAACGCGGCATCCCGGACTGTTTCGCGGGCTTGAGGGCCCGCCGCGAAAGGAAAAACGAGGTCGACATGATGTCGAACTGCCAGCCCAGCTTGCGCGCGATGGCGAGCGCCTTGGGAACGTTAGGCGTCTCCATGAAACCAAACCGCAGAATTACCCGCGAGAACGTCTTGCCGACAGGCTGGATGCGGACCCGCTCGCCGGCATCGACCCGCGGTGCATCGGCGGTTTCGATAGTCAAAATGACGTTCTTTTCGTGCAGCACCTTGTAGTGCTTCAGGCTGTGCAGGAGTGCGGTGGGAGCGCTGACGGGATCGCTGGTCAGAAAAACCGCTGTTCCTGGCACGCGTGCCGGCGGTTTCTTTTCAAGACTTTTTACCAGCCCCTCAAGCGGCGCTTCGAGCCGACGCGTTTTTTCAAAAAGGAGGCGGCTGCCGCGCCGCCAAGTATACATGATCGCCATCACTACCGCGCCAAGCGCCAGCGGCATCCATCCGCCCTCCACGATTTTCAGGAGGTTCGCTGACAGAAATGTGAGATCGATGAACAGAAACGGCAAGATCAGCGCCAAAGCGGCGGCGAGCGGCCAGTTCCAAACACGCCACACGACCACGATTGCCATCATTGCGGTGACGACCATCGTTCCCGTAACGGCGATCCCGTAGGCCGAAGCCAACGCACTCGATGACCGGAACAGGATGACCAGCAGCAACACGCCAAAGAGAAGCAGTGTGTTGACGCGAGGCATATAGATCTGGCCGAACAGCGCTTCCGACGTATGCCGGATCTCCAGCCGCGGCAGCAATCCAAGCTGGATTGCTTGCCGAGTAAGCGAATAGGCCCCGGAAATGACAGCTTGGCTGGCGATGACGGTCGCCATTGTCGCAAGCAGCACCATCGGCAGCAGCGCCCACTCGGGATAAAGCAGGAAGAAAGGATTCTCGATTGCTTTTGGATTGGCGAGGACCAATGCGCCCTGTCCCAGATAATTGAGGGTCAGCGCAGGCAGGACGACGACAAGCCAGGCGAAACGGATTGGCGCCCGGCCAAAGTGGCCAAGATCGGCGTAGAGCGCCTCTGCACCGGTGACAACGAGAAAGACGGCACCAAGTGTGAAGAAAGCAACGAGGCCGTGCTCCAAAAGAAAATCAACGCCGTATACGGGATTGAATGCAAGCAACACGATTGGATTGCGGGCGGCATGCCAGATACCTGCGGCGGCAATCGCTCCGAACCACAACATCATCACCGGGCCGAAGAACGTCGCGACACTGGCGGTGCCGCGCGACTGAACAGCAAAGAGAGCGAGCAGGACAACGACAGTGAGCGGCACAACATAGGCATCGAACGTCGGTGTTACGATCTTCAAGCCTTCGATTGCCGAAAGCACGGACAAGGCCGGCGTTATGATTGCGTCGCCATAAAACAAAGCCCCGCTGATAATACCGAGCAGGATGATCGTGCCGCCTCGACGCGTGAGGGAATGTGATGCGAGCGCCATCAACGCCAGTGTGCCGCCCTCGCCTTTGTTGTCCGCACGAAGCAGGATCAAGATGTATTTCACTGTGACAACGAGCAGCAGCGCCCAGATAATCAGCGAAAGAATGCCGAGGACGATGGGCTCACTCGCTGTATTGCCCGAACCGGTCGCCGCCGATATCGCCTCGCGAAATGCGTAAAGCGTACTGGTGCCGATATCGCCGTAGACAACACCCATGCTGCCGATCGTAAGCGACCAAAACGGCGCCTTTGCAGGCGTGTCGCCGTTACCTGCAGACACAACCGGCTCACCGGCTGCGGCGGCAATGCTGTGGGACATGGGGAAACCTTGAATGTTGCAGTGCAATAAAAAGAGCGCCGGTATAACGTGAGGCGTTGCGTTGCAGCAGCGTCATTTGCGCAACACAGCTCAGCGATGCATGCAGAATTCAATTGATGCAAAGGCAGATAAACACGAAATAACAATAAGATAGAGACAATAGCTGAAGTGGGCGACCTATACCGTTACCTGGGTACCGACTTCGACCACGCGGCCGGTCGGGATCTGGAAAAAGTCAGTCGCGTCGCTCGCCGACCGCGCCAGAGCAATAAACAAGTGATCCTGCCAGGACGGCATGCCCGACTTTGCCGATGGCCTGAGCGCGCGCCGCGACAGAAAAAACGACGTCGACATGATGTCGAATTGCCAACCGTGCTTGCGCGCGATCGCCAGTGCCTTCGGCACGTTGGGCTGTTCCATGTAACCGAATTTCAGCGACACCCGCGCGAAGTGCTGCGACAGCGGTTTGATCTGAACGCGGTCTTCCTCGGAAACGCGCGGCGTATCGGCAGTGATAATTGTCAGCACGACATTGTGCTCATGCAGGATTTTGTTGTGCTTCAGGTTATGCAGAAGCGCGGTCGGCGCAAATTCGGGGTCGCTCGTAAGAAACACGGCCGTTCCCGGAACGAAGTGCGGAGGTTTTTTCTCAAGGCTACGGAACAACGTGTCGAGCGGAACTTCGGTACGCCGTGTCTTACTGATCAGGATTCCGGTTCCGCGGCGCCAGGTCAGGATCAGGAGGACCATAGTGGCGCCAAACAGAAGCGGTGCCCACGCGCCTTCAAACAGTTTGAGGAGATTGGCCGAAAAGAAAACGACATCGATGACGACGAGTGGCGCAATCAGCAGCAAGGTCTGCCAAAGCGGCCACTCCCACCGCTTCCAGATGACGATGAATGCAAGCAGGCCGTCGACTACCATGGTCGTTGCAACGGCAATACCGTAGGCAGACGCAAGGGCGCTCGACGTGCGAAAGAGCCCGACCAGCAGCAGCACACCAACCATCAGCGAGATGGTTACACGCGGAATATAAATTTGGCCGACATGCGATGCCGAAGTGTGCAGGATCGTAAGGCGCGGCAGCATGCCGAGCTGTATGGCCTGATGCACCAGTGAATAGGCACCTGTGATGACGGCCTGACTTGCGATGACGGTGGCTGCCGTTGCCAAAACGACCATCGGCAACAGGAGCTGATCCGGCACCAGCCGATAAAACGGGTTTTCGATGGCGGCGGGATCCGCCAAAACCTTCGCTCCCTGCCCGAAATAGTTGATGAGAAGAGCAGGAAATACGAGGCAGAGCCAAGCCGTCTGGATTGGCTTGCGGCCGAAATGACCTAGATCGGCATAAAGGGCCTCGCCACCGGTCACCACCAGGAACACGGCGCCGAGCGTTACCAGCCCGATCGTGCCATGGTGGATCAGGAAGTTCACGCCGTAATATGGATTGATCGCAAAGAGAACGGTTGGATCATCCCGTATATGGAGTCCGCCGGCAATTGCGATCGAAACAAACCAGATGACCATGATGGGACCGAACATCGCCGCCACCCTGGCGGTGCCGCGGCTCTGCGCCGCAAACAAGGCGATCAGGATAATAACCGTCAATGGCACAACAAAATCGCCGAACGCAGGACTCGCAAGCTTGAGCCCTTCGACGGCCGAGAGAACAGAAATCGCAGGCGTGATCACGGAATCGCCGAGAAACATCGAGGCACCGATGACACCGAGGATAAAGACAAAGGCCGTGCGCCGACCAAGGGCACGGGTAGCGAGCGCCGTTAGTGACAGGGTGCCGCCCTCACCGTTATTGTCTGCGCGCAGCAGGATGAGGACGTATTTCAGCGTGACCGTAACAATGAGCGCCCAGAGAATGAGCGAAAGAACGCCCAGAACGATTTCACGCGTTACGATCGCGTCATTGCTTGCGGCCATCGCGGCTTCGCGAAAGGCATAAAGCGGACTGGTCCCGATATCGCCGTAGACGACGCCAACGCTGCCGAGCGAAAGCGCAATGAGGCTCGGAGGCGCGTCAGGTCCGGCGCGCGTGGCGGCCGTCGTTTCACTCCCGCCATTATTCATTGAGAAATTGGCCCGCCGGTGTCAGAAGGCGGGGCTTATATCATCGCGCCAGCGTTAAGGACACAGGGCTTTCCCCAGCCCTCTACCGCCTTTTACGGGGTCAAGTTCGGGGGTAGAGGCGGCTCTTCCTTCATCAGCGTAATTGTCACCCGGCGATTCGGGGACATGGAAGGATCGTCTGGGAACAAGGGATCGGTATCGGCCTTGCCAGCCACCATGAAAATATTGCCCGGTGGCACGCCTTCTGCTTCCAGGATTTGCCGCACGGCGTTTGCACGGTCAGCCGACAATTCCCATGGGCCATATCCGGGCTTTGGCGGAACTTTGCTTGAGGCCGTGTGCCCCACAATCGAGAGCCGATACGGCATCGCTTTGAGCTGCGGCGCGATCTTCTGGATGATCTTGCGCGTACGCTCAAAAGGCTCTTTTGTGCCGTCGGGAAACATCGAACGCCCGTCTTGGTCGACAATCTCGATGTTGAGTCCCTGCTTCGTTTCCTCGAGCATGATGTGCTTCGAGACCTCGGTAATCTCCGGCATTTCCTGCAAGGCCTGGCGCAGCGACGCAGACGCAAGCGAGAATTTGCGGTCCTCCTTGAAGCGGGCCCCATATGAACGCTGACGATCGTTCTCCTCAGGTGATGGCGTCGCAGACGCTTCGGACGGGTCGATGTGCGCAGCGTTCTTCAACCTGGGGCGCGTGGGAAGACCGAGGACCTCAATAATTCCGGAATAGCGCACGCGGTCCTGAACGCCAAAGGCATCCCGCATTGAACCGGCAACGACCTGGAGCTTAGCCTGATCCTGCGTTGAAAAGGCAACGAGTATCACAAAGAAACTGACCAGAAGGCCCATAAGGTCGGCGAAGGTGACGAACCACCCGTGACCGCCGCCGTGACCTGCTTCCTTGCGTCTCGCCATCCTATGCCTGCAAACGCGCCGCGCTAAGCGGGCACCGTCTCCGCTTCTTTCCCTTCATCCTCTTCGGTATGCCGATGCTTTTCAGGCAGGTAAGCGAGCAGCATTTCGCGCACCAGCGTCGGGCTTTTGGCTTCGCGTATCATCAAGATTCCGTCGATGATGAGCGTGCGGTTGATTTCCTCATCGACAAGTTTGAGATGCAGCTTGTCGGCAATCGGCAGACACAGGAGGTTCGCCACCGCCGCTCCATAGAACGTTGCAAGCAGGGCAACGGCCATGAATGGGCCGAGTTTCGAGGGATCGGTCATATTGGCGAACATCTGCACCATGCCGATTAGAGTTCCGATCATCCCGAAAGCCGGGGCACAATCACCGACTGCGCGGTAGATCTTCTGTCCTTCATCAAGATGCGTTAGAAAATTGTCGCGATCCCGTTCGAGGTTGTCGCGAATGAAATTTCCGTCATAGCCATCGGCAACGAAACGGACGCCTTTGGCAAGAAACGGGTCATCGATCTCGACCTTTTCGAGCCCTATTGGCCCCTGCTTGCGTGCAACTTCGGCCAGACCGGCGATCTCATCCACTAGGTCGCGCTGGCTCATGCGCCGCAGGGTGAAGGCGAATTTGGCGCCGAGGGGAAGCCCATGAAAGATTGAAGCCAGCGGGAAGCGGATGAGCGTTGCGGCAAATGATCCGCCGAAGATCACAATCGCGGCATGCATGTCGGCGAACATGCGCAAATCGCCGCCCAGCAGGATCAGCGTTGCAAGGACGCCCGCGCCGGCCAGGATTCCAAGACCTGTCGAAATGTCCATTACGAACCCACCCAACGCCGACAACGTGCCGGGCGAACAGCCAAAGCAGTCCCCCCGGCGTCGGCCCTAGACTGGCGCTGTTAAGAGGCGGTAAAGGCTAACCGATGGTGAAAGAAAAACGCCCGGATTGGGCCATCCATCCGTGACCCTGCGGCAAAAAGCTGCAAAACTTGCTGTAAACAGGGCTATGCCCAATGGTCCGGCCCCGGACCTCTTAAAAAAGTCAAAGGAGTGCGACCCATGCGAGAAATCGGCCATTTCATCGGTGGCAAGGCGGTAAAAGGGGGCTCCGGACGCTTTGGCGACGTTTTTGATCCCAATACCGGGGAGGTTCAGGCAAAGGTCGCCTTGGCGAAGCATTCGGAGGTCGAGCACGCGATCGCCAATGCGCAGGCTGCCCAGCCAGCCTGGGCGGCCACGAACCCGCAGCGTCGCGCGCGGGTGATGTTCAAGTTTCTCGAGCTCGTCCAGAAGGAATTCGAGCCACTCGCCAAGCTGCTCTCGTCGGAGCATGGAAAAACCATTCCCGACGCACGGGGCGACATTCAGCGCGGGATCGAGGTGGTCGAATTCGCCTGCGGCATTCCGCATCTGTTGAAAGGCGACTTCACGGAAGGAGCCGGACCAAGCATCGACCTTTATTCGGTCCGCCAACCGCTTGGGGTCGTCGCCGGCATCACGCCATTTAATTTTCCGGCAATGATCCCGATGTGGAAATTTGCGCCGGCGATTGCGTGCGGCAATGCGTTCATTCTTAAGCCGTCGGAGCGCGATCCGTCCGTTCCAATCCGGCTGGCGGAATTGATGATCGACGCCGGCCTCCCAGCCGGCGTGCTCAACGTCGTCAATGGCGACAAGGAAGCCGTCGACACGCTTCTGACCGACCCGCGCGTCATGGCCATTGGCTTCGTCGGGTCTTCGGCGATCGCGGAATACATCTACTCGACCGGCTGCGCTCACGGCAAACGCGTCCAATGTTTCGGCGGCGCGAAAAACCACATGATTGTGATGCCTGATGCCGACATCGATCAGGCCGTCGACGCTCTCGTCGGTGCAGGCTACGGTTCGGCCGGCGAACGCTGCATGGCGGTTTCAGTCGCCGTTCCCGTCGGCAAGAAGACGGCCGACATCTTGATCGAAAAGCTCATCCCGCGCGTCGAAAGCCTCAAGATTGGCCCGTCCAGCGATCCACAAGCCGATTACGGGCCGCTCGTGACCAGGACGCACCTCAACAAAGTGAAGGACTACGTCGATCTCGGCGTGAAGGAAGGCGCCAAACTCCTGGTCGATGGCCGTGGTTTCAAGCTGCAAGGCTATGAAAATGGCAACTTCATGGGCGGGTGCCTGTTCGACGACGTGAAACCGAATATGCGGATCTACAAGGAGGAAATCTTTGGACCCGTGCTCTCGGTCGTGCGTGCCAAGGACTACGACGAAGCGGTACGTCTGCCTTCGGAACACGAATACGGCAATGGCGTAGCCATCTTCACCCGTGACGGCGATACGGCGCGCGATTTTGTCAACAAAGTGCAAGTCGGGATGGTCGGCGTGAATTTTGCGATCCCGGTCCCTCTTGCCTATCACACCTTCGGCGGCTGGAAGCGCTCCGGTTTCGGAGACCTCAACCAGCATGGCCCCGATTCGATCCGCTTTTACACGAAAACCAAAACCGTGACTTCACGCTGGCCGACCGGAACGAAGGAAGGCGCGGAATTCGTGATCCCCACCATGAAGTGAGTCCGATTGACGGATGGCTCGGGTCAGGTCAACTCCCGGATTAATTGTTGTCCTGACGCTGACAGGTTGCGCGGGCGACCGGGTTCCTCTTGAATCGGCGCCGACGCAAAAAGACCTCACCATTCCCGGCCGATGGATTTTGTCGACCGCGAACGCGCCCAGCTGCGGGCTTGAATTCGGCGGCGCCGCGAGCGGCCGCACCGGATCTGTCTCACCGGATGGAGGTTGCCCCGGAAAATTCTACACGAGTCGACGCTGGTCGATGGACGACGGTGCAATAATGATCGCCGATGCTGAAAACCAACCGCTGGCCCATTTCAGGCTGGTTGGCGACCGTTATGAAGGACAGTCCACGAGCGGTACGCCGATGACTCTATCACGCTAGAAACATCAAGATCGGGAATCCAATGGCCGAGTACCAACTCTATTGCTTCGCCCAGTCCGGCAACGCCTATCGGGCTGCACTTATGCTCAACTTGATCGGCGCCGATTGGGAGCCGGTCTGGGTCGATTTTTTCGGCGCAATGGTCCAGCGCACGCCGGAATTCCGCGCGGGCATCAATGAGATGGGCGAAGCGCCGGTCCTCGTCCATGGCAAGACGAAGCTCTCGCAGTCGGGTGTCATCCTGACTTACCTCGCCAGACGTACCGGAAAATTCAAACCGAAGGACGAGGACGAAGAGCTTGAAGCACTTCGCTGGATCATTTTCGACAACCAAAAAGTAAACGGCTTCCTAGGTCCATTCCGCTTTCTGAAAATCTTCGCCAAACCGCCGGGCGATCCGGCCGTGCTGGCCTTTCTGAAAGGACGTATCGATGGCAACCTGGCCATCGTGAACAAGCGGCTGACCGGCCGCCAATACCTCGTCAGTGACAGACCTACGATCGCCGACGTTTCAATGGCAGCGTACTTGTACTATCCCGCCGAAGAGTTCGGGTTTGATATCGCGAAGGATCACCCGGCGATCGGCGCGTGGCTCGATCGCATGAAGGCGCTGCCCGGGTGGAAGCATCCTTACGATTTGATGCCCGGGCATCCGCTGACGAAAAGTTGAAATCAGTTCAGGCGTGGCGGGCGATTGTCATCGGCGGCGCAATCGGCCGCGCCAGGTGCGAATGTCGCCGGTTCGGCACTGCTCGCCGCCGCGGCAGCAGCGTCCTTGCGCTGATAGTCCCGATACGACAGCCAACTCAGTGGCAGACATGCAAGATAGACCACCGTGCCGATCGTCAGTACCGGCCATGGATAGCTGAGCAGCAAGGCGAAGAACAAGACAACCAGCACGAAGACCGGAAGCACCATCTCAGGTGGCACGCGCCTTCCGACACGTTTTCCCGAATACACAGGAAGCCGCGAAACCATCAGAAGTGCGATCGCCAAGGTGTAGAAAAATGTCAGCCAGGCAGTGATGAGGCCATCTGAAACGCCGAGAAGGCTCAGATAGATCGGAAGCATGACCGTAATGGCGCCGGCAGGCGCCGGAATGCCGGTGAAAAAATTGCCAGCCCATATTGGCTTGTTGGGATCGTCGATCATCACGTTGAACCGCGCAAGCCGCAGCCCCGCGCAAATCGCAAAGACCAACGCGGCAATCCATCCCGCTGACTTGATGTCGTGCAATCCCCAGAAATAGAGAATGATTGCCGGCGCAACGCCGAAATTCACAAAATCGGCAAGGCTGTCAAGCTCTGCGCCGAAACGGGAAGTGCCCTTGAGCATCCGAGCGATGCGCCCATCAATTCCATCGAGCAAGGCGGCGAACACGATCGCCGCTAGCGCCAATTCAAGCCGGTTCTCGACGGCAAGGCGGATCGCCGTGAGCCCCGCACACAACGCGAGCAACGTAATCAGGTTGGGAAGCAAAGTGCGCACCGGAATCGCCTTAAAGCGGCGGCGGAACGGCGGCGGCGCAGGGTCGATGGGCTGGAATACCATAGAGATAATATAGCCCCGTGGCGCTGCGGACGCCACGGCACCCGAAGGGCATTTCTTCGGCTTTGTTAACTGTCTATCCCGTGCGGAAGGCGCGTCCGCCGTCGCCGGTTGCACGCAGATCGGCAAGCACGGTCTCGCCAGCGATTGCGGTTTGACCGACCGCCACAAGCGGGGGCAAACCCTCCGGAAGGTAGATATCGACCCGAGAACCGAAGCGGATCATGCCGAAGCGTTCGCCCGCCCCGATCGGCTGACCCATGCGCACGAAGCAGACGATCCGACGAGCGACGAGGCCCGCGATTTGCACCACCGCAATGCGTGCGCCGGGTATCGTAATCACTAGCGCATTGCGTTCGTTGTCGACACTGGCTTTGTCCAGGTCGGCATTGAAGAACTTGCCGGGCGTGTAAACAATTTTTTCGATCTTCCCGGAGACCGGGCTCCGGTTCACGTGGCAATCAAAAACGCTCATGAATATCGAAATTCGCGGCAACGGCTTTTCGCCAAGGCCGAGTTCGCGCGGCGGTGCTGCGCTCGTCACCTGGCTCACGCGGCCGTCTGCAGGCGCCACCACGAGGCCGTCGCGCACCGGTGTGACGCGAGGGGGGTCGCGGAAAAAATAGGCGCACCAGATGGTTGCAAGTGTGCCAAGCCAACCGAGCGGGCTCCACAGCCAGAACAGGACCAGACTTATCAGCGCGAAGGCGCCGATAAACGGATATCCTTCCGGCGTGACCGGTACCATTTGCGAGCGAATCGAATCGTAGATCGACATGCCGCTATCTTACTCTGCCGCATCGGCGGGTGCTTCAAGCGGCGCGGAGGTCTCAGAAATTGCATCCTCCACCGGAGGCGGATTTCGGTTTGGCGCCCCCTGATCCTCGCCTGCGAGTGCAAGTTTTTCCCGCGCTTCTTCCGCCTCACGCTGGCGATTCCACATGCTTGCGT
>DASSYU010000315.1:0-2088 GCA_035703125.1 Pseudolabrys sp.
GCCGCCGCGCCAAGAAGAATGAGTGAGGTCTTGCGCATCATCCGCGAACCTTTTCGCCTTCGCCAGCTGCCCACCATGGGCCTGGATCGACGGGAACCCCGTCCTTTCGAAACTCGACGTAGAGCACCGGTTGACTGGAACCTGTAGCGAGGATAGCGGCGATATGGGAGCCGTTACCCATGACCGCAACCGGTTCCCCGGTCAGCACAAACTGCCCGAGGTCAACTGATATCCGATCCATCCCGGCAAGCAAGACATGATACCCGCCGCCGACATTAAGGATCAAGAGTTGGCCATAGGAGCGGAACGGACCGGCATAAACGACCCAGCCGTCGGCCGGTGCGGTAACCTGTGCGCCGGCACGCGTGGCGATGGAAATGCCTTTTTCCGAGCCACCACTGGCATCCGGCGCACCGAATTCCTTCAATTTAACGCCGTTAACCGGAATCGGCACCCGCCCGCGCAAGGAGGCAAAGGCAACCGCTGGCGCAAGGCGTCCGGGATCACGAAATGCTGAAAGCGCCGGACGGCTGTCCGTGCGCCCTGCCTCGCGCACCTCGCGAGTCGTCGGATCGAGCCCTTGCTCGAGCTTGGCGATCAAATCTTTAAGATTGTCGACCTGCTGCGCCAGCGTGCCTGCGCGCGACCGTTCAGCCTCGAGTACTTTCTCGCGTTCGGTCAATTGCTTTTGACGCTCTTCCACCAACGCTGCCATGCGCGCTCGTTCGCCGTCGAGCGTGGCAACTTCCGCTTTCAGCTGCTCGCGCTCGGCATTGATCTTTTTCCGCACCGTCAGCAATTCCGACAGATCGTTCGCCAGGGATTCGACCTCCCGGCGCATTTCCGGCAGGACGGCACCGAGCACGATAGCCGTCCGTACGGATTGCAGCGCGTCTTCCGGGCTTGCAATAAGAGCCGGCGGCGGCTGACGGCCCATGCGTTGCAACGCCGCTAGGACTTCGCCGATCACCGCGCGTCTCCCGTCGAGCGATTTTCGAATGCTCGTTTCATTCTCGTCGAGCGGTTTGAGCCGTTCCTGAGTTGACGCAATACTGGCTTCGACACCACGCAGCCGCGCTGCTGTGTCGATCAGATCCTGATTGAGTTTCGAGCGATCAGCACCGATCTGTTCGATTTCGCGCTTGAGTGCGGCTTCCGCCTCGGCGGACTTACGTTGCTCTTCGCGGGCGGCTTTGAGCTCTTCGTCGCGTTGTTTGAGGGTCTTGAGCGGGTCGGGGGCTTCATTTTGGGCCGCGGGCGCTGGTCGCTCCTGCGCCAGCACCGCGGCGGCAAGGGTTATCGGTAACGCAACCCCAAGCCCCGCGATGAGCGCGGCGCGCGGATCGAAACCACCAAATCCCCCGAGGCAAATCATCGGGGTCACGTTACGCCCGCGGGTTTGAACGACAAGTTCATTTTCTGGCGAAACCTATCGGCTGGGGTTGCGACTAAATCGGGGTCGGATAGGCTCTGCAGGCAAAAATCAGGCCCGATGGTAGGGATGCCCGGTTAGGATTGTGGTGGCCCGGTAGATCTGCTCGAGCAGCATCACGCGGACAAGCTGGTGCGGCCAGGTCGCCTTTCCGAATGACAGCCGCAGGCTGGCCTTCTCCCCGAGGTTTGCGGCAAGGCCGTCGGCGCCCCCGATCAGGAACACTGCCGCGGGCCGGCCGTTCTCCCGCCATTTGCCAAGCTGGGCCGCAAGCGCGCCGCTGTCGAGACTCTCTCCGCGGGAATCGAGCACGACTACGGCTGCGTTTTGCGGAACGATGTTGGCGAGCGCGATCGATTCTTCGATCATGCGCTTGCCAGCATCGCCAGCGCGGCTTTCCCTGATTTCGACGACTTCGACGTCGCGCAGGCCGAGCTGACGGCCGGTTTGCGCGGCACGCTTGCGGTAGCGTGCGCTCAGTTCAGTTTCCGGGCCTTGCTTCAGGCGCCCGACAACGGCAACGATGATGCGCATCGTGCCGCGCAGATTATCAGCCCGGCCGCCGCGCGTCCCTGCTGGCCGCCGCCCACATCTTTTCCAGATTGTAGAAGGTGCGGATCTCCGGCCGAAAGACATGCACGATGATGTCTCCGGCG